>JAFNZQ010000192.1 GCA_017382775.1 Spirochaetaceae bacterium | reverse complement strand
GGCACCGCCTGTTTTCACCACTCCGGAAACGAAAAGCGTCACTCCATTGGGGCAATTCTCAAAGGAACGCATCCAAATTGTTTCCATCGGAATTTCCACCGGTGGTCCCCAATCCCTACGAACCATGCTTTCCGATTTGGATCCGAAAATTAGACAACCGATTTTAATTGTACAACATATGCCGGCAATTTTCACCAAGGAATTTGCCAATTCCCTAAACGATATTTGCAAAATTCCGGTTCACGAAGCCATTGACGGTGAACCTTTGCGGGGAAGAAACATTTACGTAGCTCCCGGCGGCAAACATTTGGTTTTGGAACGCACTCCCTCGGAGGTGGTGGTGCGACTTAACGAAGAGCAGCCTTGTAACGGACACAGGCCCTCGGTGGATGTGCTTTTCAACTCGGTGGCAGAGATTTACGGCAAAAATTCCCTGGCGGTTATAATGACGGGAATGGGAAACGACGGTGCAAAGGGAATTGCCCGATTGTGCCAAATGCGCGCCATGACCATCGGACAGGACAGCAATTCCAGCGTGGTTTACGGAATGCCAAAGGTTGCCTATGAATTGGGTGGCGTCCAAATGCAAGTACCACTGAATAAAATTGCTGAACAAATCAACGATTATGCCATAAAGTATTCGTAAAATCTCCGATTTATCGCAAGGTTTTCAATTCATTACCTTTTCCAAGAGGATTGAGGAAGACAACAATTCCTCTTTGTTTTCTTTGGCGACGTCCAGTTCCCTTTGAAAAAATTCTTGAATCGGCACTCCCCCGTTTACGTTTTTGGTAAATTCAATTTCGGTAAAAATGGGTGCCAAAATTACCTTGATGAAATTTTGGGCCAGTTTAATCACCGCTTCATCCATGAAACCGGGGGCGGAACCGTCGGAAAGTTTCGCCTTAAAATCGTTGTCGCAATCTTCCGCAATTTGGGTGGCACGGCGGACTGCCGCACCGCTGTTTTGAACGTGAATGGAGCGAATTTCTCCGTGTTCGTCCAAATTAACTCGACGAATTTCGCTCACCGGTGTGTACTTTTCGTCTTGGGAAATTCCGATAAATTTGGATTTAATCCCCGAAACGTAAACCTTTTGGGGATTTGCCACATCCTTTTTGATATGGATTGAGGCCATATCAACTCCGTATTTCACCGTGAGATCGTACACAATGGCGATTAAAGCTTCATCGTAATAACTGTTGGCGCGAATTCCCAGTCCCGCTTCCGTGTGGGATAATTGCCGTTTTTCCACCCGGGTGCGATTGATTTCCGTTTCCAAAAGGGCAACTTCCGCAATTTCGCGAAAACTTTGAACGCTGATTTGGGAATTTTCCAAAAGACGGATTCGGTCTTCCAAGGCGGAAAGTTCCCAACGATTTTCCTCAACCGATGTGCGAATTTCACTTTTGAGAATTTGTCCCAGGGAAAAACACAGGGGTAACATCAAAAGGCAACACAAACAGGAGGAAAAAACCAGGATTGGAGCCGGTTTTTCCGCCTTTGAAGATTTTTTTGCCGAAAATACCACAACAACAGTAATGAAAACCAAAGATGCTGCGGCAATTATGAGAAAAATGTTTACTCTCAATAGTTCAAAAAAGTCCCACAAGGATGTACCCTCTTTTAGATAAAAAACGGGTGCGTTACCGCACCCGCAAATTAGGCCTTATTTTTTACCGGCCTGAACCAAGGTAACTGCGGAAGTTACCACAATGTCCTCCACGGAGCAGCCACGAGACAGGTCGCTGATGGGCGACGCAAATCCTTGAAGGAAAGGCCCGAAGGCTTCTGCACCGGCCAATCGCTGAACCAATTTGTATCCGATATTTCCCGCACCCAAGTCGGGAAAAATTAAGGTGTTTACCTTTCCGGTAATGGGACTTCCCGGAGCCTTTGTTTCGGTAACGGCCGGAACCAAGGCGGCGTCGGCTTGAAATTCACCGTCCAAGAGAAGGTCGGGAGCCTTTTGTTTTGCCAAAGCGGTGGCTTCCTGTACGCGCAAAACGTTTTCGTCTTTGCCGCCGGAACCCTTTGTGCTGAAAGAAAGCATTGCAACCACAGGTTCCGCACCAATCATTTTACGGCAGGAATCGGCTGCGCTAACGGCTATGTCGGAAAGCTGTTCCGCATTGGGTGTGGGGATTACGGCACAATCGGAGAAAATCATCATTCCGTTAGCTCCGTATTTTTCGTCTTTAAGTTGCATTACAAAACAGGACGAAGCCGTTTTTGTTCCCGGAGCTGTTCCGATGATGGTAAGTCCCGCACGCAAAACGTTGGCGGTGGAATTTTGGGCGCCGGCAACCATGGCATCGGCAACTCCCTTTCGCACCATCATTGCACCGTAGCGAAGAGGTTCTTTCATATCAACGGCGGCCTGTTCTTCGGTCATTCCTTTATGCTTGCGTAATTCATAATAAGCATTGCAAAAATCTTTGAAATTAGAAGATTTTTCGGGATTTTCAATGACAACACCGGCTAAATCCACTCCTGCATCTGCCGCAATCTTTTTCACTTGAACTTCGTCTCCAAGCAAAATCACTTTCGAAGCCAATTTGCGAGCAACAATCTGTGCCGCAGCGGTTATTGTTCTAATCTCGGTACCTTCGGGCAAAACCAGCGAGTTCTGATATTCACAAGCCTTTGCCTGCATCTCTTTTGCAAAATCCATAAAATCCTCCAAATTTGTTTTCTTTTTCCGATTATAGTATACACTAAAAATGAGGATTTGTCAAGGGGATGGATGACGCATTTATTTTTATTTGTGAAAGATTTGCAAATCAGAAAAAAAATTCGGCTTTTTTTTCGATTTTTGCTTGACATAATTTTTTATTTATGGTAAACTGATAATGAATTGGGGGTGTAGCTCATCTGGCTAGAGCGCTTGCATGGCATGCAAGAGGTAAGGGGTTCAAGTCCCCTCATCTCCACTTTTCTTTTTTAAAGGGAAGTTTCCTTTCACGTCTTTTCCGCAAAGTGTACATCCGATTATGTTTACGTCGTTGTGATTATCCGTTGTTGTGTATAAGTTTGCCATTAAAAAATCATCCGAGGAAAGTTTTTCGTGACAGACGGGACAGGTGCGTTCTATGCCCTTTGGTGCCTTTGGGTAGCAATAGGGACAGCCCAAAATGGCGCAGGAACGAATTTTTTCTTGGCCGGTGTAAACAATGGCGTGCAATTTATCCATTTTGGTGATTTGGGTTCCGCAAATTGGGCATTTGGGCCCGGTGGCGGGAATGTCCGTGTCCGGTTTTTTTGAGGGTGTCGGCTGCTTCGTCCCCTTTCGCTTCATAAAATACACATCAAAGTAAATGTTTATTAAAAACGCGATGAGAACCAATAATACTACACATAAAACGAAGATAAACCACACGAAAAATTATCGGAATAAAAAAAGCAAAATTAAGGCAAGAAGATTTTACCCAAATATATTGACAACATCAACATTTTGTGCTAGACTGAATTTATGGGAATTTTCACAATTTTTGTATTGATTTCTCTGTTGTTTTCCTGTGCTTCATCGGGGAATGTGGGCGGTGGCAAAGGATTAACCATGACTTTTGCCGGCGACATAATGGCCCACACCACAAATTGGGCAATGAAAGACTACGACATGATTTACGACGACATTCGCGGAATTCTCAAAAAAAGTGATCTTTCCTTCGCCAATTTTGAAACACCCGTGGATGAAAGGAAAAAGTACGAAACCTATCCCTGCTTCAACGTGAAACCGCCCTATGCCGAGGCCGCAATTCGAGCGGGCTTTAACGTATTCACTTTGGCGAACAATCACAGCATAGACCAAGGAACGGATTCCCTCCACAGTACTCGGGACTTTTTTGCTTCAAAAAAGAATATTTATTCCGGCGGTTTAAAAAAGTCTGCGGACGAACCTTTAACGCCAATTTTAATTCGCAAGAAAGGCTTCGACCTTCTGTGCCTTTGCGTAACCGAACTTTCCAACGCATATACAAACGCATTGAATTTCGTAAATTACGTTCCGAAGAAACAGAGTGTGCGAAATGCATTCTTGGCACAAATTGCCGAAATGCGAAAGAAAAACCCCTGCGACATCTTTGTATTGGCCATTCACTTGGATGAGCCGGAATACATTTTGACCGTCAACGGGGAGCGAAAACGGTTTTTCAATCAACTTTTGGCAGCCGGTGTGGACGTAATTTGGGCAAGTCATCCCCATGTGATGCATCCATGGGAAGTGCGGGATGAGGGAAGCAAACTGGTTATGTACTCCATGGGGAATTTGATTTCGGGACAGCGGGCCGTTTTGAATTTCGAAAATCCCTTGGCACCTCGGGAATATACCGGAGATGCCTACATGCTTCAAGTTTCGGCCACAAAAAGGGATGGAAAGGTTAAATTTTCCAAAGTGGATCCAATTTTGGTTACCAACTACATGGACAGGGAAGACAACATGACCATAAGGCGATTTACCGAGGACTTCATTGCCGACTTACCCACGGAAAAGGAACGTTCCTACTATAAAAGACGCCTTTCGGCCATGAAGGACATTCATCCCTAATACTTCTACTTCAAGATTTCCGAAATTCGGCAATGACAGAAAAAACGTTGGGAAAATACTTCATATGAAAAAGAAAAACTCCCAGTCCGAATAAGGCAATGGATGCACCCAATATTCGTATCAATGTGGTTCCCACGCTACCGGGAATTATGAAAAACACTGTTGCGGCAATTACATAGCTTATAATTTCTATTACCTTTGGTTTTGCTTCAAAGTTTTTTCCCATAACTTTTTTCCATTGAATCGTTTCTCCCACGGTTAAAACAGCTGCCGCAATAAGGTAAAATCCCAAGATGTACAGGAAGATGTTCCAAACCGTGTTGAAAACCGTTAAGGGTAGAACCACGGCCAAAATACCGCTGGCAATTCCGACAATTCCTTCCGCAAGGACGATTAAACGGAATTTCCCTTCACTGGGCCACAAGGTGGACAAGGTTGCGATTTTTGTTATTCCGGAAACGACTGCTGAAATTCCTCCCAGAATAACGGATACTTTGATGAAACCTTCCGGCGCAAAACACATTGAAAGCCCCAAAAATGCTGACAAAGGGGCCACAGCAAAAGCAGAATTTTTCATTTTTACTCCTTAGTGGTTAAAATATACGGTCAAAAACCCTAAAAGTCAAGGGAAAATAGAGAAACAATGTTGACAAAAGTTTATTTTTTTGATAACATTGGGCAGGAGAGGTTGCAATGAGTGAAATTTTACGCAAATATTTGAATAAAGCCGGCGACAAAGCCACTTTGGAAATGATTAACTATGTATCATCCTTGGAATTGATATCCCAAGTACAGGGGAATGTGGCCGGAATTATCGTTCGGGAATTGGAAGCCCAACGACAGCATCTCAAACTCATAGCCAGCGAAAATTACTGTTCCTTAAAGGTTCAGGCGGCCATGGGAAATCTTTTAACGGACAAATATGCGGAGGGTTTTCCTCTACATAGATATTACGGCGGATGCGAAAACATTGACGATGTGGAGACTTTGGCGGCGGAAGAGGCCAAGTCCCTTTTCGGTGCGGATCACGCCTATGTTCAGCCCCATGCCGGTTGCGACGCCAATTTGACCGCCTACTGGGCCATTCTTTCCAAAAAAATTGAAATGCCCGCCTTGGAAAAATTGGGAGAAACCAACCTTTCCAAACTTACCGATAAAGACTGGGAAGAATTGCGACAGGTTTTGGGAAATCAAAAACTCTTGGGATTGGACTATTATTCCGGCGGGCACTTGACCCACGGATATCGCCAAAACGTTTCCGCAAGAATGTTCGAAGCCCATTCCTACACCGTGGACAGGGAAACGGGCCTTTTGGATTACGACGCCATTGAAAAGCAGGCAATGGAACTTCGTCCCTTGATTTTACTTGCCGGGTACAGTGCCTATCCTCGTTCCATAAACTTCCGGCGCTTCCGTGAAATTGCGGACAAGTGCGGAGCCGTCCTCATGGTGGATATGGCACACTTTGCCGGCCTTGTGGCAGGAAAGGTCTTCGTGGGGGATGAAAACCCCGTTTTGTGGGCGGACGTGGTAACCACAACGACACATAAAACCCTTCGAGGCCCTCGAGGTGCCTTAATTTTGTGCAAAAACGAATACGCCGAGGCCGTGAACAAAGGCTGCCCTCTGGTGCTGGGCGGTCCTTTGGCCCACGTTATTGCGGCAAAGGCCGTGGCTTTCAAAGAGGCAAATTCCGAAAGTTTTGTGCAGTACGCCCATAACATTCAGTCCAACGCACGGGAATTGGCGGCTCAACTTCAAAACCGAGGATTAAAAATACAAACCGGCGGAACGGACAATCACCTTATGCTGATTGATGTTTCTCCCTTTGGTTTGACAGGAAGGCAGGCGGAAAAGGCCCTGGTGGAATGCGGCGTTACCTTGAACCGCAATTCCCTGCCCTTTGACCAAAACGGCCCTTGGTGGACCAGCGGGCTTCGTATCGGAACACCTGCCGTAACCACTTTGGGAATGGGCAAGGACGAAATGAAGGTAATCGCCGGTGTTATTGCCGACGTGTTGCAATCCTGTCATCCGGCAAAGGGCGAAGACGGAAACTTGTCCAAGGCAAAGTACGTTTTGGACGAGGGTGTAAAATCCAAGGCTTCATCCGAAGTGAAAGATTTGCTGTCAAAATTTGTTTTGTATCCGGAGTTGGATTTACCCTTCTTGCAAGAAAATTTTTAAGGAGGCTTTCATGGACGAAATACTGAAACTCCTGGAAGAAAACGGACGCATTTCCGTTGAGGATTTAGCCGCAATGACGCAAAAATCCGAAGACGAGGTACGTTCCGTTATGAAGGAACTGGAACAATCCGGCACAATTATCAAATACGCCGCCATTGTACATCCCGGAAACCGGAGTGAAAAATCAGTCCGTGCCGTAATTGAGCTTCAAGTAACACCCGAAAGGGATCGTGGATTCGATGCCATTGCCGAAAAGATTTATCATTTTCCACAGGTAAAATCCCTCTATTTAATAAGTGGAGGATACGACCTGCAAGTGGCTGTGGAAGGCTCTTCCATTGAAGATGTGGCGCTTTTGACCCAAAAATTTGCCACCATTGACGGTGTGAGAAGTACAAAAACCCAGTTTGTTCTGCAAATTTATAAGGAAAACGACATAATTTACGTTCCCAAAGAAAAAGATTTGCGACAAGAAATGATGGCCTAAAAGGGTGCAAACAATGGAAAATAAAGAAATGTTATCCCGACGGACAATGTCCATTGAACCATCGGGCATACGACGTTTTTTTGACCTTTGCGTAGGTCGCGACGATGTTATTTCCCTGGGTGTGGGAGAGCCGGATTTCACAACTCCCTATTTAATGCGGGAACAGGCAATTTACTACCTGCAAAAAGGACGCACCTCCTACACTCCCAATCGCGGTTTGCTCTCTCTCCGAAAGGAAATTTGCCGATATTTGCAGCGATACGGAATGAATTACAATCCCGATGAGGAAATTCTTCTCACCATAGGTGTTTCCGAGGCCGTTGACGTAATTTTACGTTCCATTTTAAATCCCGGTGACGAGATTATCGTTTGCGAACCTTGTTATGTTTCATACCAACCCTTGGCAGAATTGTGCGAAACCAAATTAGTTCGCCTGAACACGGCCCTAACGGATTTTTCTCCCACGGCGGAGGCTTTGGAAAGGGTGATAACGCCGAAAACAAAGGCCTTAATGCTTTGCACTCCCAGTAATCCCACGGGAAAGATGATTCCCAAGGATGAATTGGAAAAAATCGCGGCCCTGGCGAAAAAACATAAATTTTGGTGCATCAGCGACGAAGTTTATTGCGAACTAACCTACGATGATGCCCAACACGTTTCCATCGGTTCTTTCGAGGGAATGAAGGATTATTCCGTTATCTTGAACGGATTTTCCAAAAGTTTTGCCATGACCGGGTGGCGAATCGGATATGTGGCAGCTCCCAAATCATTGGTTGAGCAAGCAAATAAAATCCACCAATATTCCGCCATTTGCGCCCCGATTATGAGCCAGTACGCAGCGGAAGAAGGCTTGAAAAACGGCTGGGGAGAAGTGGAAAAAATGCGTTCATCCTACCGACATCGAAGAAACTTTTTCTGTTCCAAACTGGACAAAATGGGATTGCCCTACGCAAAGCCCGACGGAGCCTTTTACATTTTCGCGGACATTCGTTCCACAGGGCTTTCATCGGAGGAATTTTCCCGTCGGTTAATTGAGGAAAAGGGCGTTGCGGTGGTTCCCGGAAGCGTTTTCGGCTCCGGGGGAGAAGGCTTCGTCCGATGCTGTTACGCCACCGCTTTGGATAAATTACGTATCGCCTTGGACCGCATGGAAGAATTTATAAAAGAATTGTAGCCATTAAGAGGCGGGTTCGGTGCTTGCCTCTTCCTCTACCTTTGGAGGGCCTTCCTTTGCGATTTTAACGTCGGCTGCGATTTTTGTTATTTCCTCATCTTCACCAAATCTGCTTTTGTACACTTCAATTTGCGCTTCCGATTCGGTAAAATCCTTCATTTCAGCCAAAACATTTATGTAATTTTGCAAAAGTTTTTTATCGTCGGGATTTTCCGCCACCATGGATGAATACAATTCCTTGGATTTTTTAATCTCCCCTTTGCGGAACAAAATGTAAGCACGATTTTCACGCAAAATGCGATTTTCCGGATCGGCCTTTTGCAACATATCGTAAATTTTGAAGGATTCATCCCATTTTTCCGCAAAGGCATAGCAACGGGCGGCATTGTAAAGGGCACCCACACGATGTTCCTTGCTACCTGCGGCCTTTTCAAAAAATTCCGCGGCCTTTTCGTAATTACCGATTTTGAGATAGGCTTCTCCCAGGGAAAAATATTCCGCATAAATGTTGTTAATGCGAATTTCGGTTATCCCGGGAACCAGCGGAGTTTTACAGGAGCATAACAGCCCGACAAGGATTATCGCAAGCCCAATAACTTTCATTTTGGAAGTCATCGACGTGCCCCCAGCACAATCTGTTCAATCTCTCGCACCTGGGAACGATAAAGGCCGGAAATGTATGATCCGTAATCCGCAATAAGGTGGAGGATGTTACGGGGTTTGTCTTCGGTGTCGGTTCCGTTCAAACGATCTCCGGCATCACCCAAACCTGGCATTATGTAGGCCTTATCGTTCAACACCGGATCCATCCACAGTGTGTTTACGGTACAGTTATCCAAGGCCCGTACCACGCGCAAACCGCCTTTCAAAGCCGTTATAACGTTGAAAAAATTGATGGATTTGGGTTTTACGCCTTGACTCAAAAGGAATTTCACAACGGTTACCAAGGAACCGCCGGTGGCGTTCATGGGATCGGCAAAAACCAAGTCCTTCCCGTCCAAATCCGCCAAATTGAAGAAGGATTTTTCCAAATCAAGGATGTATTCCATGTTGGCTTCCTCTTTGGTGTCGTTCCGCTTTATTTTGAAAAGGGAAAAGGGCGTAACATATCCGTGGGAAGAATATTCTTGGATTTCCTTGGACATAATCATGGAGGGCAACAGGGCTCCGCGCAGCATTACGCACATAACGGTATTTTCGATTTTGTGATCAATATCGGGAATTTTATGCACGGAAAAGTTTTGAACGGGATGGGTTACCGGAGTTTTTACCACAAGATAATTTTTTTTGTCGCTGTGGTCGCCGGTGTATGCCATTTTGAAAAGCATTTCAAAAGCCCTTTGGGTGTAATAGACAAATTCACGGTTATCCGTACGCATATCTCGCAACTTGGCTATAACACGAGAAGCCTCAGCATGGCTTTCCTCTTTCGTAACAAACGAAAACACTTTTAATGAAGGATTCTTGTCGCAAATCTCCTGCATTATGTGTCCCATGGTGTTAAATCCGTTGATTACCTTCTGTTCTTCCTTAACCAAGGATTCGGAAAATCCGCCGGAATGGATTTTTTTGAAAGAATCCATAACCTCGGTGTAAATCTCGTCCAATTGGGACAAATAAGCATTGTCTTCATCGGTTAAATATCCGTCTAAATCTT
>JAFNZQ010000191.1 GCA_017382775.1 Spirochaetaceae bacterium | reverse complement strand
GTTACAATCTCCAATAAGGCGCGGTGAGATAAATCTCAAATCGACCGCTACGCCGGTTTTGGGTGTTGCAGCTTTTGTAGGGTTGGCCGGTGATGTGGAAGGACGTGTCCTCTTTGATATGTCACGAATAACAGCGTTGAAAATTGCATCTACGATGAACGGCGAGCAAATGATTCATATTGACGAGATGGTAAAATCAACCATCAGCGAATTGGCAAATATGATTGTAGGTTCTGCTGTAACTCGTTTGCAGGAAACCGGTTTTAATTTTGACTTAACGCCACCTGCGATAATTGTAGGTGATAATATGGAAATAACCAGTCAACGAATGGAAGCCTTGGTTGTTCCGATGGTTACGCCGCAAGGTGTTGTAGAAATAAATGTCGCCGTTCGAGAACGGTTATAATCTAAGGGAGAAATTATGAGGACTAAACAGGAAATTTCTGGTATCAATGCACGCCCTCTTGATGGAGTAAAGGAAGACGGATCCAAGGTTCGTGTTCTTGTTGTTGATGATTCAATGTTTGTTGCCAAACAAATTAGCCAAATTTTGACGGGAGAAGGTTACGAGGTTATCGCAACTGCGGCAGACGGCAAAGAAGGTGTGGAAAAATATAAGGAACTGGCTCCGAATGTTGATGTTGTAACAATGGATATTACAATGCCCCGCATGGACGGACTGACAGCTTTGGAATTGATTATGCAGTTTGACAAAAATGCCCGCGTTGTTATGGTTTCCGCCCTGGGAAAAGAAGAGTTGGTGAAAAAATCTTTGCTGTTAGGTGCAAAGAATTATATTGTAAAACCTCTTGACAGAAAAAAGGTTTTGGAAAGAATAAGTTCGGTGGCTCACCGCTAGAATGAGCGAGAAGGTTTTATTTCTCAATGGAAAAAAAATCATCCTATTGGGTACTGCTCATATCTCCCGGAGTAGTATTGAACAGGTTAAGGAAAAAATCTTAGCTGAAAGGCCTGATTTTTGTGCCATTGAGTTAGATGAAGAACGCCTTTCCACCTTGAAAAATTCCGAAAGTTGGCGGAATTTGGATGTAATTAAAGTTTTAAAAGAGGGCAAGGGATTCTTTCTCTTGGCTAATATTGTCCTATCCGGATTCCAAAAACGAATGGGCGAAAATGTCGGTGTAAAACCCGGCGACGAAATGCGCGCCGGCATCGACTGTGCCACAGAATTGGGCATTCCCGCCGTGATGGTTGATCGTCCCATTAAACTCACTTTGGGACGAGCATGGCGGAAAAATTCCTTGTGGGGAAAGTGCAAGTTGGTGGCTTCCATGTTGGCCGCCGCCTTTTCCGACGAAAAAATTTCCGATGAAGAAATTGAAAAATTAAAATCCGGAAACGAGATGGATTCTTTAATGGAAGAATTGGCCCGGGATTTGCCTGTCGTAAAAAATGTTTTGATTGACGAGCGGGATAAATTTTTAGCATGCAAAATTTGGGAAACTTTGGAAAAATCCCAAAAGGAAGACGCCTGCCTCGTGGCTGTTTTGGGAGCAGGCCATTTGCCCGGCGTTATTAGGCACCTGGAAAATCTTTCACAGGGAACGGAAACTTCCGATGTAACGGAAATATCCTCCTTGCCTGATCCTTCTTTCGGAAGTAAACTTTTAGGTTTCGCCTTTCCTGCACTTTTAATCGGTTTGATTGTAGCCGGCTTTTTTGGTGGTGGATTGCAACAATCCCGCGATTTGGCTCTGAATTGGATTTTTTGGAATTGTTCCCTGGCCTTTTTGGGAACCTTGTTGGCAGGAGGTCATCCTTTGGCACTTTTGGCTGCCGTTGTGGGAGCGCCCATAGGGACGATGTCGCCGGTTTTGGGAGTGGGATTGTTCACCGGCATTGCCCAAGCCTTTGCCGCAAAACCAAGGGTTTCGGATTTGGAAAATCTGTCCAATGATGCAGTTTCATTGAAGGGTTTTTATAAGAACAGATTTTTGCGTGTTCTTTTAGTGTTCTTTTTGTCATCGGTGGGAGGTGCCGTGGGGAATTTCATTTCTGTTCCCACTATGATTACGAACCTTTTTGGATAAGGCGGATAGGGTGTTTTGGTTTAAAAAGAAAGAAAGTCAGCAAGAAAGTCTTCAAAGAAAAAAAAATGAGAATTTCAAAATAGTTTTGTTTTCTCTGGATGGTGTGATAATCAATTCTTTGGATGACATTGTGGATGCGGTAAATGCCACCTTGCGATATTTTTCTTTTCCGGCCATTTCTTCCGAAAAAATTCGTCCTTTCATTGGGCATGGAACCAAAGCCTTAATTTTGCGAGCAATTTCAGAAAGCACCCGTGTTTCTGCTCGTGTTTTTTCCATAAATGATCTTAATTCCGTTTTGGATTTTTACAAACAGTATTATTACGACAATGCCGTAAACAAAACGGTTTTATACGACGGTGTTTTAGAGGCTTTGGAAAGTTTGTATTCCATGGGAATTTACATGGGATGTGTTTCCAACAAGTCTTTGCCCATGGCAGAAAGTATTTTAGAAAAATTTGATTTATCTTTGTTTTTTGATTCAATAGTGTGTCCCGAACATGTCATTTGTGCAAAGCCGGATAAAGAAGGCTTGCATTTGGCAATACGGCAAATTTGCGAAATCCGTAAAGAGAAAATTTTTCCCATGCAAACAATAATGGTGGGTGACTGTTCCATTGACATTCAGGCCGCCAGAAATGCCGGATGTGCTTCTTGCGGTTTTCTTGGCGGATACGGTGACCGCAAATTGCTCTTCGAACAAAATCCTCGGTGGACAATCACCCACATTACTCAACTTTTGAAATTGATTTAGTCTTTCCTCGGTACATGAATTCAAGTTTTCTCCTCAAAAGGGCGAGGGGTGGTCTTGCCTGCTGCGATTTCCCCTGTATGTGTGCAAAAAAGTCTACGGTGACTGTCTACTTTTGTAGACGGTTTGAGAAGTTTTTGGCAGACAAGGTGAGTTTTTGCGGTATATATCGAAAAAATTTAGTTTTGAAATACATAAAAAATGGGGGATGAAAAAAGTATCTTGCACCAAAACGGACGGGGCGTTGCGGGGTGTCCCCGCAGAAGGGGTAGCGGACAAGCAACAAAGCGTAGCGACTTGCTTGGGAGCGAGGGGAAAGCCTTCCCCTTTGAATATAAAATTCTGTGTTTTGGAGGAAAACCTGCACAGCAGACTGCATTTAGGAAGACAAAAAGACTTTTTTGTGGTACAATATTTTAAACCTTTGGGGCGGAGAAAATAAAAAAGGCCTCGAAAGAGACCTTTTAAGCACCAACGTGCAATCGACACAAGCCGACGATTTGAACAAGTTTTTATTTGAACTCGTAGTGTAATTTTGTAGGAAACTAAAATTACATTTTGATTATAACACATTTAGGAGATTTTGTCAATATGGAAAACGGGAAAATTGCGAAAAAAAATGAAAATTATTATGTCGGCTTGGATATCGGTACGGATTCTGTGGGATATGCCGTTACGGACGAAGAGTACAATCTCTGCCGTTTCAAAGGGAAGCACATGTGGGGCGCCACCTTGTTCAAAGGGGCACAGCTTAGCGAGAAACGTCGTGGATTTCGCACCGCACGACGCCGATTGGCAAGGCGTAAACAGCGCATTCAATTGCTGCGTGAATTGTTTGCCCAAGAAATCGGCAAAATCG
>JAFNZQ010000190.1 GCA_017382775.1 Spirochaetaceae bacterium | reverse complement strand
TGGGAACAGTTTGTTGATTTTGTCGGTAGCTGGGGAACGGCGCAAATTGCCATTCGTGTGTTTTTGGCCTTGGTGGTGGGGGTGGGAATTGGATTTGAACGAGGCGTTAAACGCCGTGGTGCAGGAATAAAAACCCATGCTTTGGTTTGCATAGGCGCTACCCTTACGATGATAACGGGACAATATATTCATCAGAACTTTGGCGGATCCATGGAAATTTCACGAATCGGTGCCCAGGTTGTGAGCGGAATCGGTTTTTTGGGCGTGGGAACCATCATGGTTACAGGGCGGAATCAGGTACGAGGCCTCACCACAGCCGCCGGTTTGTGGGCCTGTGCTTGTATCGGCCTGGCCTTGGGAATTGGCTTCATCGAAGGTGCCCTAATCGCCTTTGCCTTTGTGCTTTTTACCCTTTTAATTCTGAATTACATTGATACAATATTGCCGCGGTACACAAAAATCTTTTATTTTTACATTGAATTTGATTCCCACAAGGATGTGGCTAAATTTATTCAGGAAATGCGAACACGGAATTACAAAATTTCGGATTTTGAACTTACAAAGAGCAAAATTAAAGGAGAAGGCCCCTCCGCCACTTGTACCGTGGAAATTTCCAAACGTGAAAAGGGCGTTTATGCCTTGGACGATTTGCGAAGCATGCCTTGGATTAAATTCATCGAAGAAATCTAATACAATTAAAGCATAATACCGTCGGTATTTACGGTCTCTTCTTCCACCGGTTTGCCACCGCAGGCTGCACCCGGTTTCGGACGCCCCTTTTTTTCCTCATCTTTCACCACAAAAATTGATATGGCACTGAGAATAACAATGAAAACCAGAACAAGCCATCCTCCTATGCCCATTTGGGATAAATCCGGCAAACTCATATATCCTCCTTTGCCCAGTTATAGGCATATTTTACGGCGCGATTCCATAATTTCAAGGATTCTTCCCTTTCCGCCGGAGCAATACTCGGATTGAAAGTCCTGTCAATGTCCCAGTGCTGTTTGATATCATCGGTGTTTTTCCAAAATCCCACAGCCAGCCCCGACAAAAAGGCCGCTCCCATGGCGGTGGATTCAATGCATTTGGGACGCAAAACCGGCGATGCAATCAGGTCCGATTGGCGTTGCATTAGGTAATTATTTGCACAAGCACCACCGTCCACTTTCAAAGATGCCAAACGAATACCACTGTCTGCTTCCATGGCATTCAAAACATCACTCACTTGGAAGCAAATTGAATCCAAGGTGGCACGGATTATGTGGTATTTGTTGACGCCGCGGGTTAATCCCACAATGGTTCCCCGAGCGTATTGATCCCAATGGGGCGCACCCAAACCGGTAAAGGCGGGAACCACATAGCAACCGTGGGTGTCCTGCACCTTGCTTGCCATATATTCGGAATCCGAGGCGGAATCGATTAAACGCAGCTCATCACGCAACCATTGTACTGCGGCACCGGCCACGAAAATTGAACCCTCCAAGGCGTAATTTACCTTGTCGTTAAGTCCCCATGCAATTGTGGTGAGAAGCCCGTTTTTTGAGAACACCGGTGTCGCACCCGTATTCATAAGGAGGAAGCAACCGGTTCCGTAGGTATTTTTAGCTTCCCCGGCCTCAAAACAGGTTTGACCGAAAAGTGCCGATTGCTGGTCTCCCGCGGCACCACCGATGGGGATTGATCCGCCGAAGAATGAATCATCGGTGAGACCGTACACCCGGGATGAGGGCATGGGCGTAGGCAGCATACAGCGGGGAATGTTCAATTCTCCAAGAATTTCATCGTCCCAGTCCAAGGTGTTAATGTTGAAAAGCATGGTTCGCGAGGCATTGGAATAGTCGGTAACGTGGATTTTTCCCTTGGTCAATTTCCAAATTAAGAAGGTTTCCACTGTTCCGAAAAGCAAATCCCCGGCTTCGGCCCGTTGTCTGGCTCCTTCCACATTTTCCAGTATCCAACGAAGTTTTGTGGCGGAAAAATAGGCATCAATGACCAAACCGGTTTTTTCTCTAAATTTTTCGGAAAGTCCCTTTGCTTTAAGGCTGTCACAGTATTCGGAAGTACGCCGACATTGCCACACAATGGCATTATATACAGGCTCGCCGGTGTTTTTGTCCCACACAATGGATGTTTCCCGTTGGTTTGTAATACCGATGGCGGCAATATCCGAAGCAATGGCTCCGATTTTACTCATGGCTTCAACAGCCACGCCCAGTTGAGTGGACCAAATTTCTCCGGCATCATGTTCAACCCAACCCGGTTTTGGGAAAATCTGTGTGAATTCCTTTTGGGCCACACTGCAAATTTTTCCGTTCACATCGAATAAAACACAACGATTGCTGGTAGTTCCGGCATCAAAGGCCATTACATAGCGCTGTTTCATATTACACCTCGAATAATTTTAACACAAGATTTGCCGTTTGTCAAATTTCTCGGTGAAAATAATTTAAAATATTTTATTCCGACTTGGTGAGATAGGGTTTCCCCAAAAGAATTGCGGAAAAATCTTCGTTGAAAAACCCCAGTGATTTACCGTTAATGCTAAAATTTTTATTCTTTGAAGAAAAGTCCCAATGCTTTATGTTTCGAATTTCCGTTCCGGCTCCGTGGACACAGGTGTAAACCGTTCCGCCCACATCCAAAAATTTATCCACGGGAAGAAGTTCCTCACCGAAAGGAATGACGGCTTGGGTTGTTTCGTAAGGAACGGTGGCTTTCCAGTATCGTATTACGAAAACCTTGTCTTTGGTGAAATAATAGCCTGTAAGTTCCTCTTTTTCCACCGATGGTCCAAATTCAAAACCGGATTTATTTCCGGCAGGACGGAAAAATCCATCAATGGCACCGGTGGATGTATCCGACGGAGAAAAGGCACTTCCTCTAACGCAATAATCCAAGAAAATTTTATCTTCCCACAACATAAATGGAGTAATTTCCACCTTGTTTTGACGGACAAAATTCGTAATGAGTTCGTATCCGGAATTGTTTTCTTCCACGGTGGCATCCAGTTCCCGTGGTTCTTCCGAATGCAAGCCGTAAAAGGTTTTCAGAGAAATAAGCAGCGTATCTTCCGTAAATTCCACCACTCGGGAAGAATTTTCGTATTTACCGAAAATGTCTGCGGCAAAGGATGAGGAGAAAAAACAAATACACAGTGCAACAAGAATTTTCTTCATTTATTTTCCCGTGCTTCCAAAAATTTTTTTAACCAATCCCATTTCTTCCAGTGTAATACGGAAAAAGGCCGACAAATAGGCTCCGTCAAAGAAACTTGCCTTTCGCACCCAACTGCCCACGGAAAGGAAAAGTCGCACTCCCAATCCGGCGGATATTCCGTGACTGGTGATAAAATCACAATTCAGCTGCAATGAGGGATATAAAAAATTAAGGTTTTCCCAAAAAAAATTTTGTATTTCCTTGGAATCGTCCTTATCGCCATCGGGAACGCCTTGGGCCAATGCGGCGATTCTCATGTTTGCGGCTAAACCGATGCCACCGGAAAAGTAAAAGTCCTTCCAGCGAAAATAATAGACAAAGGGCAAATCCAAGAGAAAATTTAGGGCCAATGACGTTCGATGTTCTATTTCCGCGGGATAGGCCCTGTCTCCTTCCCACAGATAATAGTTCCCGAAGAAAAACAATGTGGGAGAGAAAGCAAAGGCATCCTTAAAAATAAAGTTGCATCCTCCACCCAGGGTAAAAATTATGGGACCGGGTGCGCTCACTGCCATGGGATCGTCCACGGTTTTACGAACAGACCAACCGTCAATGTTAAAAATGTTATTAATTCCGCCGGTGATGAAAATTTCCCCCAGTTTTTTATTCGATTGGGGAGATAGGCCTTGGGAATAAACAGGCAGAAGAAAAATTAACATTCCGACGGAAAGGAAGCCTTGTTTCACAGCAAAACCTTTTCCAAATCCACTGAAAGAAAACCGCTACGACGGGTTTCGAAAAAGAAGTTTTCTTCCCAAGACACGAAAAGCATTCTTCCGCAAAGGGCAATGTCGCCATATTGGAAGCCGGCCGGCAACTGGGGCAAACGGAAGGGTTTGGTCACATCGGATCCGGCAATTTTTCCCGAAAAATATGCAGTTCCGTCGGAAAACACCGCAATGGAATAATCCGTGCCAAGGAAAAGGTTGGCTTCGAAATGGTCCGTGGTGAGAAAATCATTGGTGTAATAAATCGGCGACGAACCGTCGGAGGTGCGTACGGTGAGCAAAAAGGGAATTGTATCCTGTAAGTCCCGAAATATCTTTTTTGCGGCATCGGGTGCGATGGAAAAATCCCTGGGAGATATGGCATTTTGATAAAAATCCTCTGCCACAAATCGTTTTTTCAACTGCCCGATTTTTGCCTTATTTTGAAGTTTACTCAAGGGAGCATTGGTGGAAAAACGTACAAAATCGAAGTCCGCTCTGTCGTTAATAATCCGTTTGAAAACACAGGTCCATTCATTTCCGTCGTAGAGAACATCGATGGCTTCGGAATAGGTGGGAATTTCCAAATCGGTGGCGGAAAGGACGCCGGAAAAGACCTTTTGAGCCGGATCGAAACGCAACAAAAAGTCTCCGTTTTCCGTTCCTCGGTTGAAATTAAAAAAGGAGTTGCGATAGGTGGAGAAAAAGG
The DNA here is from genome assembly GCA_017382775.1 of Spirochaetaceae bacterium. GTDB lineage: Bacteria > Spirochaetota > Spirochaetia > Treponematales > Treponemataceae > RGIG268. The sequence continues at coordinate 1,139 of JAFNZQ010000190.1, read as the reverse complement.
GCTCGCCTTTCACCAGCACCAAGGAATTGGCGGTTTTATCATTGAAAATTGTTTTATCCCGAAAAATTTTTACCTTTTTGTCATGGGAATCCGGTAATTGGATGAGTCCCAAGCGATTAACCAAAAAATACCCGTTGTGGGAATCGGTGGCGGAAGAGGCCACGCGGATGGATTCTGTCCAAGCTGTGGTTTGAATTATCGGAGCATTTTGAGGCATGGTAACTTCGGTAATTTCATTTTCCGTGAAAGAATACCATTTGTGCGCTTGATTCGACGCAAAAAAGGCGGCGCGAACCTCGGCCTTTTGAGAATCCCCGTAATTGTCCGTTGCAGGATCAACCTGTACGCAGGAAATAATCGAAAACAATAAGATTGTAAATAAAACACCCATTTTAGAATCCCACCATAATATTCTACCATGTTTTTTTAATAATGTCAAGGAAATCCACGAAATTTTCCTTAAAATTGATTAAAATAACGTAATTTTTTCCGCGATAAACGTTGAAAGCACCGCCCTTTTTCACATAGGGAACAGGATTTTCCATTTTACCTTGGGGAATATAGGGGGAATAAATCGGCTCGTCTTCCGTAAGGGATGAAATGTCCGCGAAGTCAAATCGTTCTTCCCTTTCCGTTGAATTTAATCGATAGGATGCGGGATGAGTCTTACGTAAAGCGATGCTTGCCCCTATTTTATTTTCGTCAATTTCCAGCCAAGGATTATCATATTTTGCCACTTCCTTTCGTAATTTTACCCAATTAAAGGTGGCGAGATAGGCACTTGCGGAGGAAAATTCATCCCGAGTTTGGGAAAGGAGGAGATTGCCGCAATGGGCGGTAAATCCCCCTTCCCATGACAGGTTTTCTCCCACGGCAAAGTCATTGGGATAGATGCCGCCGGCGGGATGAAAAAGAGAAGAATTGTCTCCACCTTTGCCTTCCAGCAAAATCGGGTTGAAGGAATTTTTTTTCACAGAGATTGTTGCTTTCTCGGTGTCGGGGGAAAAGGTTTTTACTTGACGCTTTCCGTTTTCGTCAAAAAAAGACAGTTGCCAAAATTCCGGAGAAAAAATTTCGGACTTTTCATCCGGAATTGAAGGGAAAACAAGGGTTAAATCTTCTGTCGGAGACAACAAATC
>JAFNZQ010000189.1 GCA_017382775.1 Spirochaetaceae bacterium | reverse complement strand
AGTAAGAAAATACGAGTATCCGATGGTTCCGGAACCGCCTATGGGAAACAATTTTTTCGGCAAGGCAGGGAATTGCATGGTTATGGCCAAACGCAAAAATTGATCACCCCGTTGATTAGTGGCGAAAAATTTTTCGCTTTCGGGGGATTTTTCCTCCGAGGGTGGAGTTTCGTTAGCAAATAATATTGCGGAAAGGCAGATAAGAAGCACAATCAGCCATGATTTTTTCATAAAATTTCCTTCGTAATTATAACAATTTTACCGCAAATCAGTTACCGAAATGATATCAAAAAATCTTTTTTTTGTCAATAGGAAAACGGAAATAAGGGCACAGAAATCCGGAATTTTATTGGCAAAATAAATTTTAATCACCGTTTTTCATGAGAAGAATGGCAGATGTAACGGCGGTGGTGGGAACGGCAAAGAGAATTCCCATGCTCCCCACCACGGCCTGCACCACCTGAGCTGCAATGGGTTCGGAATTCAAAAGGTACACAATGTTTTTATTGTAAGCGGAGTAAAGCAAAACCGTACCTAAAGCACTTCCGATGTAGGCCAAAATAAGGGTGTTGGTCATTGTGCCGATGGCGTCCTTTCCGATTTCCATTCCGCTTTTCCACAAAGCCAAAAAACTTTTTTGTCCCATATTTTCGTAAACCTCGTTTAAGGCGGAGGCAATGGACATGGAAATATCCATAATGGCACCGAGGCTGCTTATAACAATTCCGCCCCACAACACCGCTCGCAAATCAAGTTGTTTGCCGGGAATCACATCCCGAAGAACGAAGTAGCTAACATCGAAAATTCCGGTAAAATCCAGCAAGTGAGACATCAAGGCTGCACAGAGGGCGGAAAGGATTACACCCAACACATTCCCCAATATGGCGGAAAAACTTTTTTTATTCACTCCGTTTATTAAAATAATTGAAACAAAAATGCAGAAAAATGAAACCACGGATGTGAGAACGTAAATGTTCAATCCGCTTAAAATTCCGGGAATGTACACGGAGAAAATCGCCACAGTGACAAATCCCAAGGAAAAAATCGTGAACACACCCTTTTTATGACCTATGGCCAAAATACATACAAAGAAAACAACCATTAAAACGGCCAATATGGTGGTACGTTTATGGGTGGAATACAGATATGTCATATCCCCGGAATTATCCGGAAGATAAATAAGGATTACCGAATCCCCGGACTGAATTTTTCGTTTGGATTCGTTAATCATTGAGTTGATTTCCTGAACGGCGGTTATAACACGTCCCTTTTCCGGCCCGGATTTCAACTCGGCCTTGAAGCGGATTATTTCGCTTTCCACATATTCGTCCTGATTGGTTTCATCACTGAGAACCTGCAAAACTTTGGCGGAAAAAAATGAATCTTCCTGAGTTTGTATTTCGTAAGGATGGCAAATTTTATGTCCGAAAAAAAGAAACATTCCTGCCACCACAACAGTAAACAAAAAGAAAAAATGTGACGGCGTCAATGTTATTTTGATTCGTTCCTCATCAACTTCCATGGTTACATCCTTGGTTATATCCGGTGATAAAGCCATCAATGGCATCTAAATTTTCCAAAATGGCCGCAAGTTTCGGTTTTATCTCATCGGTGGGTTCCATCAAGTCGGGAATCATAACGGGGATACAACCGGCTCCGGCCGCGGCCACAATTCCGTTAATGCTGTCTTCGCAAACAAGGCAGTTTTCCGGCTTTTTACCCAATT
>JAFNZQ010000188.1 GCA_017382775.1 Spirochaetaceae bacterium | reverse complement strand
CAATGTCCTTTCGTCCTGCCCGTTTGTTAATAACAATGTTGTAAATTCCACGGGGATGGAGCATTCGGTTTATTTCGTTACGGAGTTGTTTAAAAAGCACAACGTGGCGGACAACTTTTATTCCGCCACCGGCACTTCCGGAACATCCTCCCACGAAATACAATAGGAATAAAACAATTTTTGCCATGGGTGGCCATAAATCGTAGTCTTCCATGACAAAACCGGTGGTGGTGAGTATGGACACAACCTGAAAAGTTGACTTTTCGATGGTGTCGAAAAGTCCTGAATGATCGGGATAAATCGCCACTGATACAAGAATGCTTGCCACAACGACAATGCCGCAATAGGCTTTTAATTCGGAATTTTCCGTAATGTCGGAAAATCGCCGTCGGATTAAGGAAAAATACAGGCTGAAATTTATTCCCGCCATGAACATAAAAATGGTACAAATCCAATCCATTGCGGGAGAATTAAAAGTGCCCACGCCGGCATTGTGAGGAGCAAATCCGCCGGCGCCAAGGGTGGAAAAACTGTAACTTATGGCGTCAATGAAATCCATTCCGCATATCATGAGCAAAACGGTTTGAATTGCGGTGAAACAACTGTAAATTAACCAAAGGATTTTACTCATATCGGCAATTTTCGGGGTGATTTTACCCTTTTCCGGCCCGGTGGTTTCCGCCTTTATGAGCTGAAAGCCGCCAACGCCTAAAATGGGCATAAAGGCCACGGTGAGGGCCACAATTCCCATTCCGCCGAACCACATCATTTCGCATCGCCATAAATTTATACATCGGGGCAAGATTTCCACATCACCCAATATGGTTGCGCCCGTGGTGGTAAAGCCCGAAGCTGCTTCAAAAAGGGCGTCGGCAAAGGTGGGGAAAAATCCGGAAAGGTACATGGGCAGTGAACCGAACAGAGATGCGAAAATCCAGCAGGATGCCACATAAAAGAAGCCACCTCGCGCGGAAAGCTTTATCTTCACATTTTTGAAAATTATGTTAATGGTGATGGCAATGGCCAAAACGGATACAGCCGGTATGACAAAGGGAAGAATCATCCCATTTTCCCCAAGGAAGAATGCCACAATTGCGGGGAAAAACATTCCGAAGGAAACAACGGAAAGAAAGGAGAAAATAAATTTTACGAAACTCAATACCTTAATCATTTTCCGAATTGTGCAAGAATTTTTTTGCTATCCTCACTGTCAACCATTAAAATCAGTCGGGCACCCGGATTTAGAACCGAATCGCCACGAGCAATTTCGTATTTTTCGCCGTTGTGAATCATCAAAACGAGAAATTCGCCGTTGGTACCGATTTCTTTCAGGGATTTTCCCACAAAGGGAGACTTTTCGTCAAGTTGCAATTCGATAACTTCCTGTTGGCCGTCAAAGAGTGTGTGAATTTCCTTAACGTTATGGCCGGAAAGGTGGCTCATTATGCAGTCCACAACGGTATCTCGGACGGGGATTGGCACGTCAATTCCGATTTTTCTGGCGATGGTCATGTAGCGACCGGCCGCAACCAAACAAATGGCCTTTTTTACTCCCAAGGATTTTAGGTAAGCGGCGGTGACTATGTTTTGCTCGTAATTGGTTGTGGCGGCAATCACTAAATCGAAGTCCGCCAAGTGTTCCTCTTCCACAAAGGTTTCGTCGGTTATGTCCGCATTGAAAAATTGCAAATCGGTATTGGCGGAAAATTGCTCCGAAAGTTGCTTTATTAAGGCCTTGTCCTCTTCCACAATGACGAATTTTTTGGGGGAACTGCGTTTTCGCTGCAATAGTCGTGAAAAAAAGTTAAGTTTCTTCTCTGTTCCCAATGAGTGGATTATGTCAGCCCCGATTTTGTTGGCTCCGATAATCAGAACATTGTGAATAACGGACTTCATGGAGCCTGCCAGTGACAGAAACTTTGCGGCATCATCCTTTTCGGACAAAACCGCCACCACATCGCCGCAGTTAATCACCGTGTTTCCCGTGGGCAAAAAGGATTTATCCCCGGATTGAATAAAGGCAAGCAAAAAATTTTTCGGGGCGACGGTGTGCATATCGCAAACCTTCATTCCCGACAAGGCCGAATTTTCTTCAATCTGTATGGTGGTGAGAACGTAGTCGGAATCATTGAAGTCGATGGAGCTGGCTTGGGCGCCATGCTCAATGGCCAGCAAAACCGCGTCCGCTGCCTCTTTGTCGGGATGAACCATCCGCGTTATACCGTAGGGAGAACGTCCGTCTTGCAAAAACCGAACGGTGTTGTTGTAATAAGAGGGATTTCGAACTCTGGCGATTGTCAAAATTTTCGGATAAAGGGATGAAACCAAGGAACAAATCATCATATTGACTTCATCGGATTCCGTAAGAGTTACCACCGCCTTAGCCTTAGCCAAACCGGCTTCTTCCAAAAGGTTTAAATCTGTGGCATTTCCTAAAACTACTTGAGCATCCAGACGGTTGGAGGCATATCCGACGGCATCTGCATCATCATCCACAACGGTTACATCATGGCCGGATGAAATCAATCGTCTTGCCAACTGCTGGCCGGTAAATCCCGCACCGATAATTAACACATTCATGACTATTACAGTCTATCATAAAACCATGGTTTTGTCAATAAGAAAAGTGAGTTTTTGGGAAATTTGCAACAGAAGGAGAGACACACTTTTCAACTTCCTTGCAAGGTGAGCATCGTCCTGTCTACCGACAGGTAGATAGATGGGAACAAATCCCTGTGGCTTCATTTTTTTTCGAAAGTAAACCAAAAGTTTACCTACGGTTTACAAAAGTAAACCAAAAGTTTACCTCCGGTTTACCTGCCTGTCGGCAAGTTTACCGCAGGTAAGCAAGATTCCACTCAACCGACCGCTTGCCGTCAGGCAAGTAGCTTACCGAAGGTAAGCAGGTTTGCCGCTAGGTAAGCCGGTTTACCTGCCGATTGCGTCCGGCGATACGACAACGGCCCATTTAAACAATCGTCATTCCGAACTT
>JAFNZQ010000187.1 GCA_017382775.1 Spirochaetaceae bacterium | reverse complement strand
GTTATTGTAAGTACGGAAATTGCTTCGGAAACTGCCTTTTTCGAGACGGAAATTCAAGAAATTCCGGAAGAGCAAATGAAAAACTTTTTGGAAAATCCCAAATTCGAAAATTACAAAATTTGGCTTTCCAAACTTTTACATCTGAAAAAGTACATTTTAAGTGAAAAAGAGGAACGAATTTTTGCCTTGCAATCCCAAAGCTCCGACACGGCCCACAAAACCTTTGAAATGTTGACCAATGTGGACATGAATTATGGAGAAGTGGACGGTAAACCGCTGACTCAAAGTTCCTTTTCTTCGTTTATGGAAAGCGAAAATCGTTCAGTGCGAGAAGAGGCTTACAAAAAATTCTACGCCACTTTTGATGCCCACAAAAATTCTTTGGCGGCAATGTACGCAGGCAGTGTAAATCAAGACATTTTTTACGCCCAAGCCCGTGGTTACGATTCGGCCTTGCATAGCGCCCTTTTTCCCAATAATGTGCCCATTTCCGTGTATGACAACCTTATTTCCACCATACGTTCCAATTTACAACCATTACATCGCTATTACAGTGCGCGAAAACGGTTGCTTAAAGTGGAGGAATTGCGACATTACGATGTGTACGTTCCTTTGGTGAAAAAAGCCTCTAAAACCACTGAATTTGACGATGCAATCGAAATTTTACGAGAGGCCCTATCGCCTCTTGGCACTGAGTATACCGACATTTTGTGTTCCGGCTTGAAATCCGGCTGGTGCGATAGGTACGAAAACAAGGGCAAACGATCCGGCGCCTTTTCATCGGGAGCCTACACCGGATATCCCTACATATTGATGAATTACAAAAAGGACGTTTTGCGGGATGTGTTCACCCTAGCCCACGAAGGCGGACATTCCATGCACAGTTATTTTTCCGCAAAATCAAATCCTTTCATGCATTACGATTACACCATTTTTGAAGCGGAAGTCGCTTCAACCTTTAACGAAGAATTACTCTTTCAATACCTCATTTCCGAAGAGAATGACCAAAAGGTGAAAGAATACCTTATTTCCACTCGTGCATCCGACATTTTGGCGACCTTGTACCGCCAAACAATGTTCGCCGAGTTTGAACAGAAAACCCATTCCTTGGTGGAAGCAGGCACACCTCTAACATTGGATAAAATTAGGGAAATTTATTCCGGACTGCTGCGAGACTATTTTGGTGAAGAAATGGTTTTCGAACCGGAAAGTGATTTGGAAGCATTGCGAATTCCCCATTTCTACAGCGCATTTTACGTCTACAAATACGCCACAGGAATTTCCGCCGCCCTTACTCTGGCAAATCGGGTTCTTAACGGTGGGAAAACCGAACGGGACGACTACTTTGCCTTTTTGAAATCCGGAGGTTCTCGCTACCCCATCGATTCTTTGAAACTGGCCGGAGTGGACATGTCCCGTAGCGAACCCATCGAGGAAGCCGTAAAGGTATTTTCCCGATTAGTGGAAAAAATCGAGAATTTTCAGTAACGATAAAACACCAAAGGGATTTTGTCCGGTGCACAGGACAGGCTTTTTATTCCCACGGATTTGCAAAACTTAATTGTGTCTTCGTGAAAGGCCTGTTCACCGCAAAGGCAAAATTCCACGTCACTTCTTGCGGATTTTGCCTTTTTCACCGCCCTTTCAATCATGGATTTTACTCCAAGATGCAGACATTCGAAGGGATTGTGGGAAAAAATGCCGAATTTTTCGTAAAAAGGCAAAAATCGAAAGCTGTCGTTGCGGGAAAGTCCCAAGGCGAACTGGGTTAAATCATTGGTTCCAAAGGAAAAAAGTCGCACATATTCCGTTAATTTTTCAATTTCTTCCAAGGCGGATGGCGTTTCCAACATAAGGGCAAATTCCATTTTTCCGCGGGACGATAAATCCGAGGGAAAATTTCTTTCCCAAAATGATTTTAATCCTTCAAATGCAAAGCCGGGAATGTCTCTTCCGTTTATGATGAAATCCACTTCCTCCGAAGAACATACCATGGGCAGCAGGATGCGTACATCCACGGTTTCGGAGGGCTTCTGTCGCAAAAAATCTTCCGCAGCATCCAAAATCGCCCCCATTTCCACCAAATAAATTTGAGGATGAACAATTGCGAGACGAATTCCCCGAAATCCCAACATGGAATTTTTTTCTTTCTCGTGGGAAAATTCATTTAAAGGTGCATCCAAAAGGCGGATAGTAACGGGTTTACCTTTGCACAAGGAAAAAATTTCCGAAAAATCCTCACGGAGAAATCGGCGTAAATCTTCCAAGTCATTTTTATCCGCCTCACCGGTTTTGGGAAAAAGTACTTTTTTGAAAACAGGCAGACGATGGGGTGCAAAAAAGGCGTGTTCCGTACGGAAAAGGCCGATTCCCCCGGCGGAAAAATCCATGGCCTTTTTTCCATCCATGACCTTTTCGCAATTTGCCATTACGGAAAGGCCATCACGTTGCATTTTTTCCGCGCTCTTTCGGCAAAAATCCTTTATTTCATCCCTTTCCGGCAAGACAATTTTTCCCTTTCCCAAAAAGATTTTTCCCGGATTTTCGACGGCATCCAAGGTGACATCATCCCCTTCTTTTAAAGTGGCCGGAAAGGAACCTGTATATATCACAGCCGGTTTTCCGAATTGCCGAGCCAAAACC
>JAFNZQ010000186.1 GCA_017382775.1 Spirochaetaceae bacterium | reverse complement strand
GTTCGAAGTTAGGACAATTCCGACACGGACTTTTTCCGTTCCAAGGGAATCTTTTGGTACCATGTTTCCGCCTCGGGACGATAGAAGTTTTTTTATAAACTCATCATTGTTTTCAATGGTTTTGGATTTTTCACCGGGATAATCCACAGTTAAAGTTTTTACTTCGTTGATTTCAAATTTTTTGTGCCCGGGAATTAGGTCGCAATCAGCCCAAAAGGTGATTCGTTGGAAGAAGAATTGGGAAAAATCATCATCGGTTTTGTAGATTCCCTTTCTACCGGGAATTGTAAAGTAAATTTGTTCCAAAAGGGAATCCATGTTGCCAAATGTTACGGAAAGTATTTCGGAGTTTGCAGCTTTGAAAATTACCTTGGTGGAATTTTCCCCAACAATTCCGTATTTTTCGCCATCTTCATCATCCACGTGGAAGAGAGTTTTTTCCGGTGAAAAGGCCTGCAACAGGCGGAAAACCATATCACGGTCAGCGAAAATTTCTCCATCGGAAGAAGAAACGACATAGAGGTCGTCCTTTTTCCAAAGGGTGATTTTATCATCGCCGCTTTCAATAATTATTTCATTCAAATCGAGTAAATATTTTGGGTTTAGGAAAACTCTGTTTTCCGCCTTGCCGTCGTAAGTTTTCGGGAACACAAAAAGACGTAAAACCAATGTGAGGGTGAAAAACAGGCACAATCCGACCAAAATGGCATCAATTTTTTTCATCATAATTTTCCCCTGCGGATTCTTCCGAATATAACAAAAAATACCACAATGAGCATGGGAACCAATATGAAAACCAGTCCGTAGGCAGAAAGTTTTTTCGCGCCGAAATCTTCTTCTTCGAAAACAGGTGTCGCAAGGGATGAAGCTTTTCGCATGGAAAGCAATTCATCCCGTTGACACAGGACCAAAACGCAATCCAACATCACTTCAAAATTTTCGTAACTTTGAGAATAATGAGTCATTTGGGAGAAGGACAATTCATCTGCGAAAAAAATCCGTTTGCTTCCGTTTTTTTGCAAAATACAGGCTATGGTATGTTCCCCCACACTTTGGGGATTGTTCTCTCCCGAATAATTTCCGAAGGGATCCACCTTATAAGTTCCGTCGCTGTTGGGATTTTGCAACCAAGAAGCAGCGGAGGATGTGAACAGGGGAGAAATTTCCGTATCATCTGTGGGGAAAATAAGGATTTCATTGGGCCACAGGGAACAAAATTTTTTTTGCTGATTTGATTTCGGAAGGGGCTGTACCCAAAAGGGATAATTCAAATGTTGCAACCGTCCGGAACTGTTTCCGCCGGTGTCGGTTTCTTCCAAAACTATGTTGGCACAGCTTACGTCCAAAACCAAGTCGTCGGTAATTTGCACTCCCCAACTTTCGAAGAGTCGCAACAATGGCCGTTTTTCATCGCCGGCTGCGGTACATGTCCAGTCTTCGGACACGTCCACTCGTGATGATCCCACACAGAAAAGAGCATTTCCGCCATTTTCGCAAAATTCGGAAATGGCCATAACGTCACTTTCGGAAAGGCTACTTCCACCAAAGACCAACAAGGGTGCATTTGTATCCAAATCGGACAGTTCTCCGGGGAAAAGCTGAATGAGTTCAAATTCTTCCAAGGCCAAAAATTGCATTCCGATTACATAGGCATCGGCCAATGTGAGATGATTGGCGGATATAACTTGTACTTGCGGCTTCTTTCCCCCTAAAATGTTTAGCATTCGATTGGCAATTTCAAATTCCAAATTTTCAGATGAAACCACAAAGGGAATTACGGAATGGAGTCCTTCACTTTCGATTAAAATTCCGGAAAACACGTCGGAAAAAGTGGTTTCACCGCGAGTGGCGGATTGAATTTGCTGAGGGAAAATCCCCAAGTCATTAAGGTGGGAAAGCAAATTTTCCTTAACCGGATCCACAATTTTTACCACAGCCCCCAAATCCCTATATTTTTGGAGAAAAATTTCCACAAGGGGCGTTTGGGGATAGTGATTTTTCAATTTTGAGGAACGAAAATAGGTAATTTCCACACGACTTTTTGTATCACCGAAAATTTTTTCCGTGGTTTTTGAAAGAGAAAATATTTTATTCGCGGAAACATCCGCATTTGCAGGATAAAAATGTGCGTTGAGTAAAATCAGAGAACAAAGGAGGGAAAACAGTCCAAAGGTGGATTTTTTCCCGGGGAAACAGGCAAAGAAAAAGAAAACAGCCACAACAAGATAAAAAATAAGGT
>JAFNZQ010000185.1 GCA_017382775.1 Spirochaetaceae bacterium | reverse complement strand
GACAGAAAAAGCAGATAAGACGGATAACAAGAAGAATGTACAGCTGTCGGAGAAAGCAAAGGCACTGTTGGAAGAACTGAAGAAGACTTATACCAATATGGACTTTTATGTGGCAGACTATGAGACGGATGAGGAGGCGGATCGCTATCTGGCAGGACTGTCCGGCACCAAGGAATACAATGTGTTGATCGATGTGGAGACGCTGGAAGCGATGGCAGAGGACACCGAAGTGCGGGCACAGTATGAGAATCTGATGCAGGACTCCGTAAAAAAGCTGGAGGGTATGCTGGAGGGGAGAACTTTTCGGAGAAAAGTGGGGAACCCCCAAAAAACAAAAAAAAATCGGCATCCGGAAAATAACACTTTACGGGAAAGTGTTATTTTTTATTCCGATACTTTGCTATTTTTCCCTGATGAAATGTAAATTTTTGGGAAATATAAAAAAAATTGAAAAAAAAGCGGTTTTTTCAATTTTTGACTTGACAAATTCAAAAATCTGTGATACAATTTGGGTGTAATTGTGGTTGTTAAAACGCCGTGTTGAGACAATCATTCTATAATGCGTATCCTTGTATGATATTTATTGGCCGGAAATCGATGAGTAATTTTGCTAGTAAAGTAAATCTTTCTTTCCGGTAACTATATCCATATTCTTGTTCCTTTATTATTTTTTCTCAATCTATAATGTGTTGATCAAATGCGTTTATAATTTAAACGACTTGATATATATTTTTTTAAGGAAGGTTTCAAATGAAAAAAAGCAGTTTATTTATCATAATGTTGCTTTTAATGCCTATGGTGTTTTGCGACACGGTGAAAGATTATGTTTGTATTGTTCACGGTAAAATTTCAGAAAAGAATAAAGAATTTCTTACGAAATATCGCGACGATTTATCAAAATCCGGATATTCTTCGTACGCAAAAGATATTGATGCATATATGGAAGGCACATTCGGATCGGGCTTTGTCTATCAGTACGGAGGTTCCTACTATGTTATCACAAATCGTCACGTTATCAGTGAATACGAGACTGTGACGGTTGTTTTTGAAAATGAGGATGGTTCCACTTCTGAATTTGAAGATTTGCAAATCACTGCCAGCGATGATGATGTTGATATAGGAATTATTGCTTTACCCGGATCATTCAAACGAGGTAGTTTGCCATTAAATGTAAAAGACTTAACTGATGGAGACGATGTTTGGTCTGCCGGTTTCCCCGCAGCAGGCGGTGAGCCGGTTTGGCAATTGGGAAAAGGAATTGTTTCAAATTCAAAAGCACGAATTAAGGACTTATTGAAGCCGGAAATATCTACTATTATTCAGCACACGGCTGAAATTGATGGAGGAAATAGTGGTGGTCCTTTGTTGATAAAAGATTCTAAGTCAAAATCAGGTTTTTCTGTTGTCGGTGTTAATGCGTGGAAAGCCTTAAATAGGACGAATGCCAACTATGCAATTCCTGCAAAGTTGATAGACAATGTGATAAAATCAAGCAGGAGTAATGCATCGGTGTCCGTTTCCGATCGAATTTCGGATTTTGCAAAAACAGTGGCCGATGAAGAAACCTTTGTGGACGTCATTAAGTATATTTCGAATAAAATGGTTTCGGAATATGGTGAAGCTGCTTTCAAGCGCATTCTTTCCAATCCGCCTTCTTCAACGCGAACCACCCTTATCAATACCTTTGTCGAAAATCCATTGTTTGGTTTGCGCGCATCCTTGGCTTACTTAGTTTATGAAGAATTCCATAGGGTTAAACCTGTTAGCGTTCCTGTTGTTGGTGAGACTAAAAACGACAATGGCATTTATACGGTAACTTTTAATCCGGATGGTAAAAAACCGATAAAAGTAAAATGGGTTGAGGAACACGGCAGGTTGCGAATTTATGAATTCGAAGGGAAGGTTAGCACAGCTTCTTTGCAAGCAGCTGCATCCGGAAAGGGATTTCATTTTAGGAATGTAGGTTTAATTTCTGTTTACGGTGGATATACCATATTGCCGGAAGCCGATTCAAGCGGATTTGATGTGCAGGTAAATTTTAACCATGGTCTCTTTTCTTATGGACTTTTTTTCTCGAAGGTCAGTTTTGATGCCTTGCTGAGTTCGCCGGAAGATTCCGTGCTAGAATATGGGAACCAAGATGTTTCTTCATTATATGGGAAGCATGATTTTTCTTCATTCGGAGCTGCGGTTGCCCTGGAAGTACCAATGATGATAAATAATTTTTTCATCGAGCCTTACGGACAAATTCGCGTAGGTGTGGTTAATTTGTTTAACGATATTTCCCCTGATTTCGATGAACTTATTTTCCTTAGTTTCGGCGGAGGAATTTATGTTGGTTATAAGCCTTCTTTCAGATGTGCCCCGTTTTTACGATTTAGCTATAATTTTACACCCTATAAGTTTAACGATGTTGAATATACTCAGCACGAAATTACAATCGGTGGCGGTGTCAGATTACTGTAGTCAAAAATATTTTCTCCGGTTGCGTGGGGGCTGATTGGCGAAAGGGCTTCAGGTTAGGCCTCCGGAGGGTGCGATAGCAGTCTCGGCGCTTTGCGACGAGACCGAAGCGACAGCGAAGCCCGTAGGTAGGCCGACCCACTTTTCTTCGAAAAACTTTTCGCAGAAAAGTGGGGAACCCCCAAAAAAACCAAAAAAATCGGCATTTTAAAAATCCTCTTTCGCCTTGACAGATAAGTAAAAATGTTGTAAAATGCAATCATGGGTAAAAGGTCGATTTTTGGTGCCGGATTGCGTCTTTCCGGTTTAACTCTTATTTCCAGAGTCTTGGGGCTGATTCGCGAGATGACCAAGGCGGCGTTCATGGGGACAACTTATTTGGCGGATGCTTTTTCCGTTGCTTTTATGATTCCCAATTTGTTTCGGCGGCTTTTTGCGGAAAACAGCATGTCTGTGGCCTTTATTCCCACCTTTCGCGACTATTTGGAAAGGGATGAAAGCAGGGAAGAAACAGAAAATTTCTTGTCTGCGACGTTGACTTTCTTGTCATTTTTGACGGCCTTGGTGGTTGTTTTGGGAATTATTTTTGCTCCCGCTATTGTTCCTCTTTTCAGCAAGTCTGATGATGCGACTTTGGCCTTGGAGACGGCTCTTCTTACCAGAATTATGTTTCCATATTTGTTTTTGATTTCTGTTGCGGCTTTTTTTCAGGGAATTTTGAATACGGTTAAGATTTTTTCACCGTCGGGGTTTACTCCCATTTTGTTTAACATAATCGTTATTTCCGCCACGTACATTCTTGCGCCGAGGATGGCAAATCCGGCTCGGGCCATGGCTGTGGGCGTTGTTTTTGGTGGCACGATTCAGGCGGCCTTTCAGTTGCCATTTGTTCTCAAACAGAAGTTTCGTTTCGGCTTTTGTTCTCTGAAAAAGGCCTTTCGCAACGATGGAACGAAAAAGATAATTCGTTTGGTGGGGCCTACCATAATCGGTATGGCCGCTTATCAGTTGAACGACATTGTTTCCACAGCCTTGGCAGGAAAGGCCGGCGAGGGGGTAATTTCCTCATTGCAATATTCATTGCGGTTGCAGGAATTGATTTTGGGCATTTTCGCAGTTTCCATCGGAACGGTTATTTTGCCGGATTTAACCGCTGCGGCGAAAAAAAATCTTCGAGATGATTTTTCCTCTCTGCTTTTGAACGGAATGAAACTTATTTCATTGGTGACAATCCCCATCACTTTTTTTGCTCTGATTTTCGGCAGGGAAATAATTATTTTGATTTTTCGCGGTCATCAATTCACTGACGAATCTGTGGCTTTGACTTTAAGTGCTTTTCGTTTCCATATTGCGGGGCTTTTTTTCATTGCCCTAAATCGGGTGATTGCGCCTTCGTTTTATGCCTGCGAAGATACGAAAAGTCCCACTGTGGCGGGAATAATCAGTTTTGTTGTAAACATGATTTTGGCTGCGATTTTGGCCGGACGATTTAAAGGTGGCGGAATTGCCTTGGCTCTGTCCGTGGCCGGTTTGGTGAACACGATTTTCTTGTTTGTTTTTATGCGACGGTCGCAAACGGTTTCGGTTAGTAAAATTTTGGGTTCTTCCCTGGTGTATTTGGTGAAAATTTTTGTTTTATCGATTATTGCTTCAATTCCCATGTGGTTTCTTCGTCCGATTTTGCTTAAAGTTTTTTCCGGCTCGGTAAATATTGTTTCCTACGGAATTCCTTTGGCGATTTCCGTTGTGGTTTTTGCCCTTTTGGGTGTTTTCCTTTTGGTTATAACTCGGGACAGCCTTCTTTTTTCGGTAGTGAGACGACGCGGCCGTGGCACTAAATAAGGAAGATTCGAAAAAGTCGGATTAGAAAAGGGTTGTTTCGCCGTTTTTTTCCACGGTGATTTTTTCCGTTTCTTTTTGGGAAAGACGAACACCGCCGGCTTTCACGCCTTTTTCCTCATAATCGGCTGCGTTGAATTCCTCGGAGGTAACTTTCATCTTCGGCTTTTTCACATAGTCCAGCGTGAATTTGAATTTTTCCCTTGTGTCCACGTGCAAAACCGTTGCATCGTCGGGGATTACAAAATAGTCACGATTTACTATGTACTTTTCGATTCGGAAGCGTTTTATGTAGGGGAAACCGGTTTTTCCGTCTCGGTAAATCACCGTGAATAGGTTTTTGCCGATTTTGTCCTTATCGGCGGTTCCGCAAAACCACAACCCTGTGTCCACGAAAAGTCTTTGGGGAACTTCCAACACGGAATAAATTCCCATTCGGCGGAAAATCAAAATTCGGTCGTAGGGACTTACTTTCATCAGTTCTTGGCCGGCGGAAACTCCCGTTCCCAAGTAGCCGGAGGAACCGTCGTATCGCAAAGAAATGTCTCTTCGGACGGCTTCTTTTACGTCGATTTTTCCGAATTCGGCCAGTTGAGTCTTTCGTTTGAATTCGTCTCCTTCGAGGTCTTTCAAAAGGCCTTTCAGAAAACTTATTCCGTAGGCGGTTAGATTTTTCAATAATTTTTCAATTTCTGCCAGGCGATCCAAAATTTCTTTTACTTCGCGACGGTTTTTGTTAATGTCGTAAAGGGAGATTCGGCGGATTGGGATTTTCAAAAGGGTTTCCACGTCTTCGGCGGTGATTGGGCGAATCAGTTCCTTTTTGAATGGGATAAATCCGTCCACAACGGCCTTTGCCACTGCCGCCGCCGTTTTTTGCTCTTCGATTTTTTTGTAAATTCGCTCTTCCACGAAAATTCGTTCCAAGGTTCGTAGATGCAATTTTTCCTGCAAATTCGCCTTTTCCAATTCCAATTCGTCGTGCAAAATGGAAATAAGTTGTTGAGAATGGTGGCGAATTATGTCGGTAATGCTCATCACCTGGGGCATATTGTCTTTTATTAAAAGGGAGTTTACGGAAATGGATTGTTCGCATTCCGTGAATGCGTAAAGGGCATTCAAAACGTCGTCGGTGTAAATTCCTCGTTGCAACTGAATTTCTATTTCCACATTTTCTGCGGTATAGTCGTTGATGGAGGAAATTTTGATTCGTCCAAGTTTTGCGGCATTTTCCACGGATGCGATGAGGCTTTCCGTTGTGCAACCGAAGGGCAGTTCCCGGATGATTATACGTTTCGGATCGGAAGTGTCGATTTTGGCCCTTACGCTAACCTTGCCTTTTCCGTCGTTATATTCGGAAACGTCTATTATTCCGCCGGTGGGAAAATCCGGGTAAAGTTCAAATTTTTTGCCCTGCAAGCAGGCAATTTCCGCCTGAATGACTTCCACAATGTTGTGGCTGAGAATTTTTGTTGACATTCCCACCGCAATTCCTTCCGCACCGATTATGAGCGCCACCGGTAATTTTGCCCGAAAGGCCACCGGTTCTTTACCGCGGCCGTCGTAGGAAGGAACGTATCGAGTAATGGCCGGGTTGAAAAATACCTGTTTTGCAAGGGGCTTTAAGCGACATTCAATATAACGAGCCGCAGAGGCGCCGTCGCCGGTGTAAATATTTCCGAAGTTTCCCTGTTTTTCAATGAAAAGTTCCTTGTTGGCCAATGTTACCAAGGCGCCGCCAATGGAAGAATCGCCGTGGGGATGATACTTCATGCATTGTCCCACAATGTTGGCAACCTTGTTGAATTTGCCGTCGTCTATTTCGAAAAGTGTGTGTAAAATTCGCCGCTGAACGGGTTTTAATCCGTCTTCCAAATCGGGAATCGCCCGATCTCTGATGACGTAACTTGCGTATTCAATGAAATTTTTGTCAAAAAGTTGCTTTACATAGGCCATTTTTCCCACCCTCTGTTTTTATTGTAGCATAAAAATTTTTTTTGTCAACAGGCGAAACTGTAGGAATGCAGTTTTTTGTGGCGTAACGTAAAACATCAAAATAATTAAAAAAATCGTCTTTTTTGCGAAAACCCCTTGACTCCCCCCCCCCCATGGTATACTTATGCAATTAAATTCCAAGGAGGCCATTGTGGCGAAATTTTATTGTAAGTATTGTGGAAAGGAGTACAAAACTGTTAAGGATATGACGTTTAATTCGTGCAATAAAAATCCTAACAGCAAATACCACGAGCCATACGAAGGTTCGGAAAACTCAAAGTATGCTTGTAAGTACTGTGGGAGAGAGTACAAAACTATTAAGGATATGACGTTTAATTCGTGCAAT
>JAFNZQ010000184.1 GCA_017382775.1 Spirochaetaceae bacterium | reverse complement strand
GTTTCGATAGCCCACTTGTCGCGGTTTTTCGCAAAGGTTTCGAAGGGGACTCCGTCCAATTCCACCAAGGCCTTTTTGATAACCGGCTTTTTCTCACCGTGTCGCTGCTCAATGTTCATCATCATGGTTAAGGGGACACCGCCGGAAATCCATTGGGAAGCAGGTTGCGTCAAATTTCGTACCGAGGAAAGGTAGCCGGTCAAGCCGCTTGCAATGAGCAAGAATGCGGTTTTTCCCAAGGAATAGCAATAGTCCGCATCAAAATTGGACGGGAAGGCACATCGTCCTTCGTAGCCGAAGAAATGGCAGTAGGAACTGAATTTTCCGCAATAGGTTCCTTCCTGTTTCTTTTCCGCCAAACGTTTTTCCACAGCCAAAGCCAGCAATTTTTCCGTGTCAATGCGGGAAACCTGCACATTTCCGTGGGGATCTCTGTCTGCCAAAAACTGGGATGCAATGGCATCGGGAAGAGAGGCAAAGGCAGAAAAACTGTCTGCAGTCAATTTTGTCTTCAACCAAGCCGATTTTGCGGGAAAATCCGCCAATTTGTTGAATTCATCCTCGTTTTTCGCCATAACGTCGTTCAATTCCGAGATGAGAACCTTCATTTGGGGGATAAATTCCACCAGGCCTTCGGGGATTAAAATTACGCCGAAGTTTTCTCCCTTGTCGGCACGTCGGGCAATTATGGAACAGATGGATTCGGTAATTTGGCTTAAAGTGGATTTTTTCGCGGCAACTTCCTCCGAAATAAGGCAAATGTTGGGATGAGTTTGCAAGGCGCATTCCAATGCAATGTGACTGGCGGAACGTCCCATCAATTTAATGAAGTGCCAGTATTTTTTCGCACTGTTCGCATCCCTTTCGATATTACCGATAAGTTCGGAATAGGTTTTGCAAGCCGTATCGAATCCGAAACTGGCTTCAATCATTTCGTTTTTCAAATCGCCGTCGATGGTTTTGGGACAACCGATAACTCGCGTCTTTTTTCCTTCCGCGATGAATTTTTCCGCCAAAAGGGCTGCGTTGGTGTTGGAATCGTCGCCACCGATAACCACAATGGCATCCAAGTCCATTTTTTCCGCAGTGGCCATGGATGCGGCAAATTGCTCCGGAGTTTCTATTTTCGTTCGTCCGCTTCCAATCATGTCGAATCCGCCGGTGTTGCGATATTTATCGATGAAATCTCCGGTAAGTTCAACGTATTTTCCGTCAATCAATCCGGAAGGTCCGCCCAGAAAACCGAACAGTACGGAATCCTTGCAGGCATTTTTCAAACCATCGAAAAGACCGCAAATGACATTGTGACCTCCGGGGGCTTGTCCGCCGGAAAGAATTACGCCCACGCGTAAGGGCTTGTTCTCCATGGTGTTTTTACCTTTTTTGAAAACAACCAAGGGTTTTCCGTAGGTGTTGGGAAAAAGGGATTTTACATCTTCGTGATCTGCCACAGCTTGGGTTGATTCTCCCAATTCTGCACAAATGTCCGATATTTTTTCGTTCAAAACTTTCGGTGTTTTAGGTGAATACTCATACCTGGCTTTCTGTAAAGTGGAAGCGATCATGGAAATCTCCTTAAAAACTTATTCACACCGATTATATCATGGATTTTGACCTTTGTCAAGATTTAAAAAGCGAATATTTGAAAGAATTTCGGGATTTCTCCCGGAGTTTATCCCGGGATTCGGAAAAAGAAGGAGCAAATTTTGTTGTTTTTGCCGAAAGTTGGCGAGAGATTTAAAAATCTCCGTCCAAAATGCGAAAAAAAGCCTCTTCTCCATCCTTGGCCGAACCGCGCCACACGATGGTGCCTTTTTTGAAAATCACCGCATCGTCGCCGTTTCCGCTAATGCCAATGTCCGCGTGCTTCCCTTCTCCGGGGCCGTTTACCACACAACCCATAATGGCCACAGTTATGTTTTTCGTCATTGCCTCAAACCGTGGTTGCCACCGTTGCAGAAATCCGTGAACATCGAAGCCCTTGCGACCGCAACGGGGGCAAGAAATTATTTTCACACCTTCCTGTCGCAATCCGCATACTCGCAAAATTTCCTTTCCGGCAATAACTTCGTTAAGGCAACTGTCGGAAAGGCTGATTCGCAAAGTGTCTCCGATGCCCTCTCTCAGTAGGGAAGTAAGGGCGTAGGTGGATTGAACCACACCGCGAATCAGCGGTCCCGCTTCCGTTACGCCCAAATGCAAGGGTGCGTCGCTTTGTTCCGCAAAAAGTCGGTTGCATTCCATTGTTTCTCCCGGAGATGAAGCCTTCATGGAAACGCCGTATTCGAAAAAGTTTAACTCATCAAAAAGGGCCGCTTCCCGCAAAGCCGCTTGACAAAGGGCCTTCGCTCCGGTCATTTCTCCGTTGTTCACCTTTCGCCGCAGGTCGCTGTCCAAACTTCCGCCGTTTACGCCGATTCGTATGGGAACGCCGTAATTTTTCGCCGCCGCAATCACGGAACGAACCCTTTCTTCACTCCCGATGTTTCCGGGATTTATCCGTATTTTGGCCACTCCGCCTTCAATGCATTTAAGCGCCAATTTGTAATCAAAATGTATGTCTGCCACCAATGGGATTGGGGAAATTTTGGAAATTTTACACAAGGTTTCGGCACTTTCCTCGTCGGGAACGGCGAAACGCAAAATGTCGCATCCTGCCGTGGAAAGTTCCCGGATTTTTTCCCCCAGTTCCCGAATTTCATCGTGAGAAAGGTTGCAAATGGGTGATTTCCACATGGTTTGGACGGAAATTTTTTCTCCTCCGCCCATTTCTAAATTGCCTATTTTTATTTTTCGAGATTTTCGCATGGAAGAATTTTACGGGGAAAATCACAAAAAGTCAATATAAAATCGGGGAAAAATCCCCGCAAGGACGAAAAAATCGCCATAAAATGAAAAAAAGTAAAAAAAAATTATTTTTTTGCTAAAGTTTGTTGACAAAAATTCCGATATATGATATAGTAAAATATACTGGATTGTTGTTCGTTTTCAGGAGGGGGAAGATGAACGAGTTTTTCAAAAAAGTTGTTCAGTCCGTAAAAGACTTGTGGGCGAAATGGTCGCTCGTTCAAAAACTCATTGTAGGCGGTATTGTTCTCGTTTTCTTGTTGGGTATTGTTGCCGTTACCCGTTTTTCGGCGTCACCCACCACCGCACCGCTTTTCAGCACCGCGGTAACCGACGAGGCTCTCCGTGAAAGAATTATTGCCCGAGCAAATTTGGAAAATGTTGTTGTAATCGATAACGGTTCCGGCATTTTAACGGTTAAAGACGAAGAAACCGCCGAACGTATTCGCGCAATTTTGGTTCAAGATGATCTCGTGCCCGGCAATGTTGATCCTTGGGCGCTTTTCGATGTTCAGCGTTGGACAATCACCGACTTCGAACGAAACGTTAATTTACGTCGTTCAATTACGGAAACCGTTCGTCGCCATATTGAGGCTTTAGACGATGTGGACCGTGCCGACGTCATCATCAACATGCCGGAAAAAACCTTGTTTGCCGCCGATCAGGATCCCGTTACCGCCAGCGTAATTATTACGCCCAAACCCGGTAGCGACATCACCGAAAATCGTAAAAAAATTCAAGGTATTCAAAAACTGTTGAAATTTGCCGTTTCCGGTTTGCAAGACGATTTTATCACCATCACCGATCAAAATTCCAACGTTCTCAACGATTGGGAAGGTTACGAGGCTTCGGAACGGGTGGATATTATCGCAAAAGAGCAAAAGTTGATTTCCCAATTGGAAGCCCAGTATCGCGCCAAGGTTTTGAAATCATTGCAGGCCACTTTTTCTCCGGACCGTGTTCGTGACCTTAACGTTAAAATCGACATGGATATGTCTCAGCAAGTGGTTGATTCAACCGAGTATTCGCCCATTGTTATTACGCCGGATAATCCGGATACACCATATGATGATTCCCGCATTGTGGAAAGTATTGTTCTTTCATCCCAGGAAGAAACAAAAAGCTTCGAGGGAATGGGGATAAATCCGGAAGGTCCCGCAGGGGTTGAAGGGCAAAATCCGCCGGTTTATACCGATATGTCCAATCTCCACGGAAAAACGGAAGAGTCTTCCAAAAAGCAAAACAACGCGGTAAATTCCCGCCAAGTTCGCAGCGAAAAAAGTCCCGGCATCGATCGTATTACCGTTTCCGTCAACATTGACGGCGAATGGAAACTTACATACGACGAAAATGGTGAGCGGATTTGGAAAGACGGAATGTTGGAACGCCAATATATACCCATTTCGCCGGAAGTTTTGGAATCCGTGACATTGCAGGTGCAAAACGCCATTGGTTACAATAAAAGCCGCGGCGATTCCGTTTCCGTTCACAACATTCCCTTTGATCGTACCGAAGAATTCCTTCGCAGTGACGGAAAAGT
>JAFNZQ010000183.1 GCA_017382775.1 Spirochaetaceae bacterium | reverse complement strand
TTCTATTTGCTTGACTTTTTTTTCACCATGTGGTAGAATGAAGCCGTGAGGTTTTTATGGCTTACTTAGACCCTTCCAATCTTGGAATTATCGCTTGTCCCGGTGGCAAGTCATTTGCAGATCAAGTTATTACACACTTGAATCAAATTCATAAGCATCGTTTCAACATGAAGTTAGATTCCATTGCAAATTCCTACAACATCCCCAAGGAACAACTTTTACGAGATGTCAACTATTATTTGGATGTTTGGGATTCTGCCATTACACCGCGAAAAGATGTAAATTCATACTCTCCTCCAAATTTTAAAATAAATTGTGAGTTTTCCTATTTCATGAACGGGGAATTTAAGACGGAAGTAAAAGAAAGCGTTCGTGGAAAGGACGTTTTCATCTTCCAGGACGTGGAAAATCACGAACCCATTGCCCTTAACGACGGCAAAAATGTCCAGCGGCTTTCCGTCAACGATCACCTTATGAGCCTTTTGGTTACCGTTGATGCGGTTCACCAAGCAGGTTGCGACCTTATTACCTTGGTTCTTCCGGTTTATCCTTACAGTCGCCAGCACAAAAAGAAAGGTCGTGAAAGTCTTACAGCAAGTTTCTTGGGCCATTTCTTCGAAAAACTGGGCGTCCAGCGTATTATCACCTTGGACATTCACTCTCGGGAAATTGAAAACGCTTTCAGCCGCGCCCATGTGGAAAATCTTCACGCCAGTTATCAAATTATTTTGGAACTTTCGAAAATCGTAAATCTCGCCAGTGAAGAGGACGATTTTGTAATCGTCTCCCCGGACACAGGTGCCGTTGACAGGAACAAGTTCTATTCTGCCGGTTTGAAACGCCCCTTGGCCATGATTTACAAAGAGAGGGATTATTCCTCCATAAGTCAAAACGCAAAAGACAGTAACATACGCACAATGAAGTTGTTGGGCGATGTGGCCGGAAAAACCGTTTTCTTGGCAGATGATATGTTGGGCACCGGCGGTACTCTTTTGAAAGCCATGGAATTTTTGAAAGAGCGGGGAGCCACCAAAGTTATTGCCGCAATCAGTTTGCCCTTATTTTCCGGTAACGCCATGGAGCAATTTAACGAAGCCTACAACAAAGGCCTCTTTTATCGCATAATCGGAACAAATGCCGTTTACCACGATGAACTGCGTAAATGCGAATGGTTTATCAACACGGATGTAACCGGGCTTTTTGCCAATGCAATTTCCTATCTTCACCACAATCAGTCATTGAGTAAATTGCTGGACAACCGCAGTATAATTGAAAAAATGATTAAAATGAGCACATGATGAAGATCCGATGTGCTCTATGTGTTGATGTGGGTACATCTTCATTGAAGGCTGCCTGCATTACACAGGATGGAGAAGTTTTATCCTATCATCGAGAATTTTTTGAGGGTGAAACTTTTTCCCATCCCATAATTTACAAAAAGGCCTTTCTCAACGCCACGAAGAAGGTACTTTCTTCCGAAGGTTTTTTCGGAAAGGCTGAAGTCGCGGCAATATCCGTAAGCGGTAACGGGCCTACCATTGCCGCCGAAAATTTTTTGTTGCAGTGGGATTTTCCCACGGACAAAGATGAAATTCCTGCCACAAAATCCCTTTTTCTACCCAGACTTTTTTATATAAAACACCGATTGCCCCATGTTTGGAAAGAAACGGATTGGTTTTGCTCCGGCCCGGAATTTTTGATTTTCATGCTTTCCGGACAAAAGGTCACGCTTCTGCCGGAAAAACGATTTGAAGCCGCCTATTGGACAGAAGAGGATTTGGAGAAATTCGGAATTTCTCCCCATAAATTGCCACCATTCATTGGTTTCGGCGAAGTTTGCGGTTATTTATTGCCCGAAATAGCGGAGGAATTGGGGCTTTCCGAAATACCGATTTTCTGTGCCGGCCCCGATTTTACCGCGGCAATGATCGGAACCGACACATTGTGGCCCGGTAATGCCTGTGACAGAGCCGGAACCTCCGAAGGTATAAATCTTTGCACTACCCAACCCGGTTTTGCTCCCGGACTGCGTACCCTACCTTCCGTAGTTCCGGACTTATGGAACATTTCCTGTGTAATAAACGATTCCGGTTCCAGATTTTCCCAATTTAAAAATCAGTCTAAATACAAGGATCTTTCCTTTCAAGAAACCATTGAAGACATTTTGCAACATAGGCAAAGTCAGGGATTTTCCCTAATTGAAAGCATTGCATTGGAAGTAAAGGCTGCCATCGGAAAAATCGAAGCTGTTTCGGGGGAAAAATTTAAATCCATGTGTGTGACGGGAGCCCAGGCCCACAATCGAATTTGGCTGGAATTTAAGTCCGATATTTTGGAATTGCCCCTTTACGTCACCGGATGCACCGATGCCGAGTTGGCCGGAAATGCTGCGGTGGCTTTTTTCGGTCTGAAAAAATTTTCTTCATTGCGAGAAGCGGCGAATCATATTGTGAAAATTGATTACACCGTGGGTAAAATCACCTAATTCCTTGCAGAACGTAAACTCGTAAAGAATTTCTGTCGATAATACTGTTATGAAAGTAAAAATTATCTTTTTATTGATATTTTTCTCATTTTTTAATTTTTCCTTCGCCGATGACACCATCGCATCTGTAAAAGAATTATCTCAAGATACACTGGTGGAGAAAATTCCTTTTAACGAATTGTGGACATACGTTCTTGATGGAAAGGAAGATCTTTTTGACGAAAACTGCGGCGCAACAGATGTTTGCTATTTCGGTGCCACTGTGGGAACAAAGGGACAGTTGGTGGGAGTTCCTTCCGTGGAAAAGTTGAAACGATTCAAAGGTCGCATTCACCTGGTTATTGCCGACACAAATCATACATCCACCCATTTTATGCTAAATCCCAAGTATCCATTGCGGAAGGCCTTCATCCGAAGTATCGTAGAGGCTTCAAAGAATTTCGACGGAGTACAAATTGATTTTGAGTACGTTCTGCAAGAGGATAAGGCAAATTTACATTCATTTTTGAAAGAGCTACGCCGTCGGCTGCCTTCCGGTAAAATTTTCAGTTTGGCCATTCCTGCTCGCATCCGAAAATTGAAAACCGACCTTTACGACTATAATCAAATTGTGAAAATGGCAGACAAGTTGTTTGTCATGGCCTATGACGAACATTGGTCCGGTAGCAAACCCGGCCCTGTGGCTTCCCTCTCCTGGTGCGATAAGGTTGCAGCCTATGCCGCATCCGTTATTCCCCCCGAAAAATTGGTAATGGGACAGCCCTTTTACGGCCGTGCTTGGTCCGATGACACATCACGGGGAGCCTACAAACTCACTTCTGCCCAACGAATCATTGAAGAACAAAATTTGTCGCCACCACAACGCAAAGACGGAATTTCCTACATAAAATGGACTGTAACGGCCAACGTAACACTTTTTTACGATGATGTGGAATCCATTCATGCGCGGAGCAAGATATACAAAAAGTACGGAATTACTGCCACCGGTTTTTGGCGAACGGGCTTGGAAGATCCGGAAATTTGGAAATTGCTGGAAGCAGGAGATAAATAGATAAAAATCCGGTATTTATCTGCCGGATTCCATCCCCTTTCCCCTTGACAATTCTTCAAATGTGTGATACAATATTGTATCTTACGGAGGATTGTATGAAAAAATTGTTTTCAAGTTTACCTTTCAGACTTTTGCTGGGAATAGTCCTAGGTGTAATTGTAGGACTCCTGGTGAACGAGTCGGTTTTAAAAATTTTGATTCCCATTAAAAACATAATGGGACAGGTAATTATGTTCTGCGTTCCGTTAATCGTAATCGGATTTATTGCACCTTCAATTACCACATTGGGACAGAATGCAACAAAATTATTGGGTGTGGCGGTGATTATCGCTTACGCTTCCAGTGTTCTGGCTGCATTTTTAAGCACGGTTTGCGGATATGTCATCATCCCCAACCTGTCCATTGCATCGGACGCATCGGTTAAGTCTTTGCCCGCCGATATTTTTGCCTTGGGTATTCCCCAAATAATGCCTGTTATGTCCGCTTTGGCATTGAGTTTGCTTTTGGGACTTGCAGCCACATGGACAAAATCCACCACAATGATAACTTTATTGCAAGAATTCCAAAAGATTGTTTTGGACATCGTTAAGAAAATTATCATTCCCATTTTGCCTTTCTACATCTTTGGAACTTTCACCTGTTTAAGTTATGATGGAACCGTTACTCAACAACTTCCCGCATTTTTGCAAATTATTGCCATTGTCATCGTAGGTCATTTTGTTTGGATGGCCGTTCTCTATTTGATTGCGGGAGTATATTCCGGCAAAAATCCCGTGGAAGTTTTCAAACACTATCTTCCGGCCTATCTCACTGCTGTGGGAACAATGTCCTCCGCCGCAACCTTGTCGGTTGCTTTGGAATGTGCCCATAAATCAAAGGTTTTGCGAAAAGACATGATCGATTTTGGAATTCCCCTTTTCGCCAACATTCACCTTTGCGGCTCTGTTCTTACCGAAGTATTCTTCTGTATGGCAATCAATTTGATGCTGTACGGATCCTTACCGTCAGTGGGTACAATGATTTTGTTCTGCGTATTGTTGGGTGTTTTTGCCGTGGGTGCTCCCGGAGTTCCCGGCGGAACCGTTATGGCTTCTTTGGGAATTGTAACTTCCGTTTTGGGCTTTGACGATGCCGGAACCGCATTGATTTTGGCAATTTTTGCCCTGCAAGACAGTTTCGGAACCGCTTGTAACGTCACCGGAGACGGCGCTCTTACATTGATGCTTACAGGTTATGCAGACAAACACGGCTTGGCCGATATGTCAAAATCCAACTGATTTCAGTGCCGTTTAATGCCATCATAGGAAATTCTGTATAGGAAGAGTCCGTGAGGCGGTGCCGTTTGTCCGGCATTCTTGCGATTCGCGGATTCTAAAATGCGTAAAAATTCCTGTGGTGGCAATTTTTTCTTTTCAATGTCCATCATTGTACCAACGATGGAGCGAATCATCTTCCACAGAAAGGCGTTTGCCGTAATTTCAAAAACGATTTTGTTTCCCAGTGGGAAGAAAGAGGCACTTTCCACAAATCGAAAGGTACTTTCACTTTTATCACCTGCCGCTGTAAAAGTGGCGAAATCCTTCTCCCCATGAAGAAATTCCGACATTTTGTTTAGACGATTTAAATCGGGATGAAAATGCAACTGCCAGCAGTATCCCGTTTCATGGGCAAAGGGAACGCCGCAATGAAAAAAATAACGATATGTTCGAGATGTGGCACTGAAACGTGGATGGAAATCCTCGGCTACCTGTCGAGAATCCAAAATACGTACATCCTTAGGTAGTATGGAATTAAGTGCCGGAAGGTAATTTTCAGCGGGAATTGAATCCACGGGAGAGAAAAAACTCGCAACCTGTCCCAGGGCATGAACTCCGGCATCGGTCCTTCCAGAACCGGCGACGGAGGTTTTTTGTTTATGAATTTTTTCCAAGGCATTTTCAATTTCGCCTTGAACGGTTCGCAACCCCTGTTGAATTTGCCATCCGGAAAAATTCGTTCCGTCATATGAAACGGTAAGGGCGATATTTCTCATTCCAAATCCAAGTCGGCAAAGGCTTCTTCATCAATACTGCGAGCATTTTGCAGTTCTTTTTTCAAATTATTGTATAAATCACGGGCTAAATTCAGAAGAGGTCCCGGCTTACTTTTTGAAGTTTTACCCAAACCAAAAAGTTTTGCCAACATTGTTTTTTTCCTTTCGATTATTCGAGTTCGTTCCACCAAATCTTCCCGGCGACCGTATTTATAAGTCAAAAGGGCTGAAAGGTATTGCACACCATCGAATCCATAATTTTTATCCGTATCCGGACCATAAGAAATTATGTTGTTGATTTTTTCTTCTCCGATGGTCTCATAGGTAAGGGCTAAATCGTAAAAGAATTCGGATTTTCTGTAAAAGGAATCGCGGATAAAATCATAGTTGCGTTGGGGAATTTTGTTGTTAAGCTCATCGCAAATCCAAGCGAGGCGTAAACACACAATGCCCTTTTTGATTGTGGGGGAAAAATTGGCAGACATCAAATCATAACACTGTAAGGCAATATAATAGGCCGCGGCACCATCGAAAAGATCACGCTTACCTTCACATTTGAAATATGGGAAAATTTTTTCCGTATTTTCCACAATTTTGTCAATTTTGGGTTTGATGTGTTCCACTTCCGATTTTTTCACCCTTTCAAAATCGGAACACATCATTGCAAATCCACATTCGGGACAAATTTCAACCGAGTACAAGAAAGGATAGACAATTCCCGTTTTTTTTGAAGGCTCGTAATAACGGCGCAACTCGTCACTTAAATCCCCTGCGATAATTCGCCCACTACCGGTAAGCAAATCTTCTCGTACAACAGAAGCACCGCATAACGGACAACTGATTTTTTGCTTTGAGAAATAGGTTGCGGACTGAAGTTCCCCGTTTTCTTTTTCCTCTGCCATTTTATCTCCTAATCTGTCAAAACTACAAATGCCACAGCATAATCACCATCATGGGAAATACTGACAAAAAACTTTTTATCATTTAATTCGGAAAACCGGGATGAAGCATTTTCCCTCAAGATTATTTCCGGTCTTCCTACATTATCGGCAACAACCGAGATGTTTCTTAATTGGCCCGAAAAACCCGTTGCCTTGATGAAGGCCTCTTTTGCGGCAAAACGTCCCGCAATACTTTGGGAGGGAAAATTTTTCTTCTTAAAAATTTCCATTTCCTCATGGGAAAAAAAACGGTGAAGTATACCGTCGGATTTAGCCCATTTTTCGAAACGGGAAATTTTAGCCATATCCACACCAATTCCCAAAACTGCCATTATTCTACATGCACCTTTACAACGGGACGCTCGGGAGAAAACAAAACCACTCCATCCGGCAAATCAATTTTAAGGGGCAAATCGAAATCTCCGGAACCGTTTATCGCTGAACAATCGGCTACGATTGTAATCATTCCCGCCGAAAAAGATTCCATGGTTTCTTTGATGCTTTCAATTTCCAAATTAACCGGAGTGAGTTGTGTCAAGTTAAACTTTTCGGCAAGTCCCACAAAGGTGACATGTAAGTTTTTAAAGGATTCACGAATGACTATGGGTTCGATTTTCGCTGAAATTTCCAAAACACCGGTTGATACCACGGTAAGATTTGAATCCGGATCCAAAAAGTCAGCTATATCCACATTGTTGCTAAAACTGTATCGCTGACCTGTAATGTCGTAATTTATGTGCAGATGACCGTTTAAATTATCCACAATGGATTGCGGACCGGAAACGTGAACAACTTCCGGCGTTACCGAATGGGAAGCAAGTTGGTATCCTCCCGCAACGGCACCGAAAAGTTGAAGATCGATATTGACATCCGCAAAAGCCCGTTTCTCAACCACAACGTAAACCGTTTCCAATGAAGTAATCACTTCAATGGGATCAATTAACTGTACAGCAGGAGAAAACCGAACATGGATATCCATATTTGCGGGACCTTCTCCCTTGCATTCGCTGAAATCGATAAAGGCTTTGACCTCCCTATCGGTAATGTTCATAATTTTTTCCGATTCACCGCGAATTTCCACCACCATGGTCTTCGTATATGCATTCACCGGAATATATTTTTCGGTATGAACGGCGTCGATGGCTATGTTAATTTTTCGAGTTGATAAAGAGGTTGTTCGGTACACCAAGAACAGGATTATGGCAATTAAGAGACAGATGATTTTCGGCAACCAATTATTTGTAATCCAGGAAAAAAAAGAACGTTCAGCCAAATTATTCATCCTCCTCTTCTTTGGTGCTTACAACCTGGGCGGATAAGTCAAGCTTTTCTTCCAACATTTCGGTGATCGCCGCTTCGGCGATGGTCTTTACGTTCCCACGGCACTGGTATCCCCGGGGGATGTGGTACAGCAGATCCCGTACGCATCCGATTCCCAGGGATGCAAGCGCGGCCTGCCGTGCGGCACCTACGCCCCGCATGGCGGACACGGGAGACTCCCACGTCAGCAATTCCCTCACCTCTTTTCGTTGTTCTGCCAATATTATA
>JAFNZQ010000182.1 GCA_017382775.1 Spirochaetaceae bacterium | reverse complement strand
TGATGGAACCATCGAAGTTTTTCCATTCGAACTCCGTACTTTTTGTAGAAATTCCATCGTTGTTCGCGCCAGTATTCGAATGCGGCCTCATCATCCCCGGGTTTCACAAAATACTGCATTTCCATCTGCTCGAACTCGCAGGTTCGGAAAATAAAGTTTTTCGTTACAATTTCGTTTCGAAATGCTTTTCCGACTTGGGCAATTCCAAAGGGAATTTTCATTCGTCCGGACTGGGCGACATTTTTGTAGTTGACGTAAATTCCCTGGGCAGTCTCGGGACGAAGATACACAACCGAAGAAGAATCCTCAGCAGCGCCGATGTGGGTTTTGAACATAAGGTTGAAATCCCGAGGCTCCGTCAATTCGCCACCACATTCGGGACATTTTTTTGACTGCAAAAATTTTTCGTCCAATTGATCGGCCCGAAAGCGAGATTTACAATTTTTGCAATCCACCAAAGGGTCGGAAAAATTGGCCACATGACCGGATGCTTCCCACACTCGGGGATGCATCAAAATCGCAGCATCCAATCCGGCAATATTATCGTGGAGCTGAGTCATTTCCCTCCACCAGGCATTTTGAATATTCTTTTTCAGTTCAATTCCCACCGGGCCGTAATCCCATGCACCGGCTTGACCTCCGTAAACTTCGCTGGATTGAAACACAAATCCGCGACGTTTGCAAAGACTTACAATTTTTTCCATTGAAATTTCATGATTTTCCATAATAGCCTCAAAATAAGAATCTCCCGAAATTATATCCTAAAATAAAAAAAATGTCAAGCGAATCCCGGCAAAGTCACTGTTTTATCTTTGGGAAAATCCAACTATTCGAAAAATTCGAATAGTTCACCATCGCACACCCCAACTATTGCAATTTTTCTAATAGTTGCCCGTCGCCCCTTTAATAACAACCCAATGTATCATTCCAACTATTCGAAAAATTTGAATAGTTGCCACAAACCTATTGACTTTTTTTTGTTTTAAACGTATAATAATAGTGGTTGGATTTTATTTTTCTGCTATATCCCTTGGCATAAGGACGTTTGCTGTGAATTTCATAGAAAAAATAAAAGAAATAGTCGTGTCTGTTGTCCCAATGATGATAATGGTGATGATTTTACACTTCACCGTTGCACCTCTTCCGGGACCATCCCTTGCCTCTTTCCTTTTTGGCGGTTTTTTACTTATCATTGGATTATCAATATTCTTAACCGGCGTGGATCTTGGAATGCTCCCAATCGGACAGCGCATTGGATCAAAAATAACTCAAAAAGGGAATATCTTCCTTCTATTGGCGGTAGGTTTTATAGTTGGATTTGTAATAACGATTGCCGAGCCCGACGTGCAGGTTTTGGCTTCCCAGGTGTCAAGCGTTGATCCTGCCGTCAAAGCAAAACCCCTTGTTTTCATGATTGCAGCCGGGATCGGATTTTTCGTTCTTCTGGGATTGGCTCGAATTCTATTTCAAGTTCCCTACCGAATAACGATTATTATTTCCTATATAATCGTATTTTCATTGGCGGCCTTTGTTCCGCAAAAATTTGTCGGAATTGCATTTGATGCAGGAGGGTCCACAACAGGGCCGATGACCGTACCGTTCATAATGGCACTGGGAATCGGTGTCGCTTCGGTACGAAAAAATCACGCATCCTCCGAAGTACAAGATGACAGTTTCGGACTGGTTGGAGTTGCATCCGTGGGGCCAATACTCGCTGTTACCTTAATGGGCCTTATGGTTTCATCCGGAATGGGTGAAGTCACCGGTATCGAAGCCGAAATTGCAACCGAAGTTGTTGAGACAGCCCACGATTCCGTGGAAAACTCCAATGTATTTTCCACCTTTGCTGCGTTGCTGCCGGAAATATTCAAAAAGGTCGTCAATGCCCTTCTTCCCCTTTTGGCCGTAATAATAATTTTTCAAATATTCCTTTTGAAAATGCCTTCAAGACAGGTTCGAAAAATTGCAATAGGAACAATCTACACATTTATCGGACTTGTAATATTCCTTCTAGGCGTGGAAGGCGGATTTATCCCCGCAGGACGGGCCGTTGGCGAAAAAGTCGCAACAGTCGCCAACGGAAATCTCTTGGTTCCGCTGGGACTGATTTTCGGAGCATTGGTGGTAAGTGCCGAGCCGGCCGTTTGGGTTTTGACAAAACAGGTGGAAGAAATTTCCGCCGGACATATTCGAAGACCGCTTTTGCTCTTTTCACTTTCCGCAGGTGTGGCTCTGGCTGTGGCCCTTGCAATGCTTCGAATCCGATTTGGATTTTCAATTTGGTACTATCTACTACCCAGTTACGCACTGGCATTGATTTTAACAATTTTCTGTCCGCCGTTTTTCACGACTATTGCATTCGATTCCGGCGGAGTCGCATCGGGACCAATGTCTTCAACGTTCATAATGTCCTTTGCCCTTGGCGCTTCCCATGCCTTAGGGGGAAATGTTATAATGGATGCCTTTGGAGTTGTCGCAATGATAGCGATGATACCCCTTGTTGCAATTCAGTTTTTGGGCGTTTTGTATAATCACGTTCAAAAAAAGGCGAAAAAAAAACAAATTAAGGATGAGTAATATGCCAAATGCATTGAATTTTTTTTCCAACGGAAAACTAATGGTTTCAATCGTCAATCGTCATCAAGGTGAAAAGCTCGTTTCAATCGCAAGGTCTGCCGGTGCATCAGGATCTACAATTATTTCCGGGCGGGGAACGGCAACAAATAAAATTTTGGAATTTTTGGCCTTGGGAGATAGCGAGAAAGCAGTTGTACTCACGGCTTTAAATGATGATACTGTCCCTTATATTATAGAAGCAATTAAAAGCCATTTACAAAATCGTCCAAAGGATTTTGCAGGGATAATTTTTACACTAAATCTTTCAACAAAGGAAGGTACTTCTATGGAAAATAAATGGAAACTCATTTCTGTAATCGTTAATGCCGGATATGCGGATGAAGCCATGGCCGCAGCCCGAAAAGCAGGAGCCTTTGGCGGAACTGTCATTGATGGACGAGGAACCGGAACCGATGAAGACGTTAAATTTTTCGGAATTACAATAGTTCCCGAAAAAGAACTGTTGCTCATTTTAACGGAAACCGAAAAAGAAAAAGACATTTTGAATGCTATTCGCAGTTGCAAAAGCCTTGAAGCACCGGGAAGCGGAATTATTTTCAGTGTTGCGGTGGAAGATTTTTACAACCTCGGTAAAATGTAATTTCTCGAATTCATTGGAATTTTTCGATGCAAAATTCCGTTTTGTCACTTTAATTCGGAAATGCGATTCTTTATTTCTTGCATCCGAAAATCAATGGCGCTTATGTGATTCGAACAATCTTCCAATTCACCTTCCAGTTCCCGCAAAATTTCAGGGCTAATGTTCTTTTTATATCGCAACTTGTGTTCCAGGCTCGCCCAAAAGTCCATTGCAATCGTTCGCAGCTGCACTTCAACCTTCATCAAACGCTTTTCATTTTCCAAAAAAATCGGAACTCGAACAATTAGATGCAAACTACGGTATCCGGAGGGCTTGGGGTTTTTGATATAATCTTTTTGTTCAATCAGTTCAACATCGTCTTGACCGATAAGACATTCGGCAAGACTGTAAATATCCTGAATGAAGGAGCAAATCACACGAACTCCGGCAACATCATGCAAATTGCTTTCAATGGATTCCACAGTTACCGGCAATCCCAGATTGGTCATTTTCATGATGAGACTTTCCGGGGATTTTAGCCTTGTTCTGATTGATTCGATGGGATTTTGTGCATATCGGAGGGAAAATTCTTCATTTAAAACCCTAAACTTGGTTTCAATTTCCATCATTGCACACTTGTAGTATGACATTAATTTGCGAAAGGGCATTGCTCCTTTCTGGAGTTTGGCCAATAATCCGGATTCAACGGCACGTTTGATATGCTGTTTTTCAAAATGACGTAGTAGCTTCATATATTAATAATATACAAATTATCCATAAAACAATCAAGGATTTCGATTTTTTTTAATATACTTTCAATGTTATGGGATGAAACCCATAATGATAGTACAATTATGGCCGGAAATTACATTTACCCCATCCTTTTCTGATGCTCCATTCTTTTCCGTTAATTCTTTTTGAGGATTATTTTTTTAGATTTTGAACTATTCGAAAAATTAAAATAGTTCATCCCAAGGCAAAACTATCGCCTAACATCGTCATAAGGCAACTATTCGAAAAATTCTAATAGTTGAAAGACAGGCTATTAAAAGCCCATTTAGCATATGTACAATCATGAAATATTCATATTTCTTATCAAAAACCGTTAATTTTTATGTTTTTTCCTAATATTTATTTTTCAATTGCCGAAAATCTATATGAGTAAAAAAGTATGGCTTTTGGCTAATAGAGGATGAATGCATGAAACGATTATTTTTTGTTTTAATTGTATGTATTGGGTGGACAACTATGCTTTTTGGTCAGTCTGCCGCATGGGAAGGACGTGCGGCGATAGGCAATAAGCGGTCATTCCCCAAAGAAGGAGACATGGGTATTACTCGTGTATTTCCTGTGGGAGAAATGATTACCGTAACCAATAAGGCCAACGGCAAGTCCGTAACCGTTGTTGTCTCACAAAATGCGAACGTTCCCGGTGTTTTGATTACACTTTCTCCTTCTGCTGCACAAAAAATTGGATTAACCGGTGGCGTAAACAACGATGTTATTTTGGGACGACCTGAGGCCGAGCCTGAGGAAATCCCGGAACCTCCTCCTCAGGTTGCGAAAGCACCCGAGCCAGAGCCAGAAC
>JAFNZQ010000181.1 GCA_017382775.1 Spirochaetaceae bacterium | reverse complement strand
TTCGCCAAAAGGGGAGACTTCCCTTGATTTAACTTCGGTAAAATCATTAATTTTTTTTGGAAATCCTTTTGTTTTCTCTTGACAAATTGGCGAAAATGTTATATAATCGAATAAAGTTTAGGAGGTAAAAAGTGAAAATTCTTTTCAAAAAATCGAGCATTGTATTGGCATTGTTCGTTTTGGTTTCATCGTTTTCCTGTGCAAAAAAGGGACCGGTGGATATTGTTTTGCTCCACACCAACGACCACCACGGTTCAATTGAAAGCCGTGATGACCTTGGCGGATTGGCTCAACGTCTTACGTTCGTAAAACAAGTTCGTGCAGAAAACGAAAATGTTCTTCTCGTGGATGCGGGAGACATCAACACAGGTTCTCCTGTGTCCAATATGTTCTCTGCTGAACCGGATATTGAGGCCTATAACCTTTTGGGTTATGACTGCGGCACTTTCGGAAATCACGAATTTGACAAACCTTTGGCAACCTTGGATCAGCAAATGAAAACTGCCAAATTCCCCTTTGTAAGCGCCAACATCCTTCGTGACGGTGCTCCCTTGGGCGGACAGGCTTATATCGTTAAAGAATACAACAAAGTTAAAGTGGGTATTTTCGGCTTGACCACATTACGCAGCTTGGTTGTTGCCAACCCCGATAAATCTTTGACATTTAACAACGAAATTGAAAGCGCAAAGGCTGTTGTAAAAACTTTGCAGAATAAAGAAAAATGCGACATCATCATTTGTCTCGCTCACCTTGGAGATGTGGTTGAGACTCAAGATCCTCAGGTTACAAGCCACCAGTTGGCAACCGAAGTTGCGGGAATTAACATTATTGTGGACGGTCACTCTCACACAGAAATGGCCGAACCGGTTGTTATCGGCGACACCTACATTGTTTCCGCTCATGAGTGGGGCAAAAAGGTTGGTAAAGGTCTTATCAACTACACCGATGGCAAAGTTTCTTTCAGCTGGGAAGCTGTGTCAATCACCGCAGAAGCTTATGAACCCGACAGCGAAATGGAAGCCTTGTTGACACCTTACTTGGAAAAAGCCACAGCTGCTTTGGACAACGTAATCGGACAGGCTGCCGGCGAATTTGAGTTTGGAAAGAAACTTACTCGCTATAAAGAAATGCCCATCGGAAACATGGTTTGCGACGGAGTTATGTGGTATATGAACGAAGTGGCCAAAGTTCCTTGCGATTTCACATTCTGCAACGGTGGCTCTATCCGAGCACCCCTGGCAGCGGGAGACATTTTGGTTCGCGACGTGGCAACTGTTATTCCCTTTGACAACATTTTGTATCTTCTCACTTTGAAAGGAACAGACGTTATTGCCCTTTTCGACTTCATCGGAACGGTAAACCAGGGTGCAGGTGCATTCCCCCAAGTTTCCAAAGAAGTTCGCTACACATTGACCTATGACGAAAACGGACAGAACGGTTCAATCTCCAACATTACCATTAACGGACAGCCCATTGATCCCAACAAGTCTTACAAAGTTTTGGCTAACGACTATGTGTATGCAGGCGGAGACGGCTATGTCATGTTAGGAAACGCAACTGAAATCTTCAATACATCTCTCACTTTGAAAGATGTTATTCAAGAATACATTTCCGCCATGGGAACAATTACTCCCGCCACTGACGGACGCATTGAAGTTATCGGAGGAACACAGCCCTAATCGGTTGTAAGCGAAATGGCAGATTGTGATAAAAATTGCGGTTCTTGTTCCCAAGACTGCGGAGAGCGAAGTTTTTTGGAGGAATTAAACCCGAAAAGTCGTGTAAACAAAGTCATTGCCGTTATGAGCGGGAAAGGCGGTGTGGGAAAGTCCTTTGTTACGGCTTCCCTTGCCGCCGCCATGCAAAAAGCCGGCTTCAAAACGGCCATTTTGGATGCGGACATTACAGGTCCGTCCATACCCAAAATGTTTGGCTCCGGGGAACGAGCCACGGCATTGTCTGAAACAGAATTAAACCCGGTTGTCTCTTCAAAGGGAACGCAGCTTATGAGCATTAACTTTCTTTTGGAGAACGAGACGGATCCCGTCATTTGGCGTGGTCCGATGATTGCCGGAGTGATTAAACAGTTTTGGCATGATGTGGTTTGGACCGATGTGGATTACATGTTTGTGGATATGCCTCCCGGAACGGGGGATGTGCCTTTGACGGTGTTCCAATCCTTGCCGGTGAACGGAATCATTGTTGTTTCCACACCCCAGGATTTGGTGCGTATAATTGTGGAAAAGGCCGCAAACATGGCTTCGGCCATGAAAGTTCCCATTTTAGGTCTTGTGGAAAACATGAGTTACTTAAAATGTCCCGATTGCGGTAAGGAAATTTCCGTATTTGGCGAAAGTCACATTGACAAAATTGCCGCGGACTTTAACTTGCCTATTTTGGCTAAAATTCCTTTGCAGCTTTCTGTGGCACAGTTGTGCGATGAGGGAAAAATCGAAGAAAGCGATTTTACCCTTTTCCACGCGGCCTGCGAGGGTATAAAAAAAGCATGAAGTCCCTTTCCCCTAAAACGAAAGGGGCTCTTGCAATGATTTTTTCAGCCTTTTGTTTCGCCGGAATGAATTTGGCCGTGTCTTTGGCCGGTGATTTGCCGTCGATACAAAAGGCTATTTTTCGTAATTCCGTAGCTTTTTTGGTTTCCGGATTTATTTGTCTGAAAAAGGGTGCGAAATTTTCCGGTAACAAAAAAAATTTGCTCCCCTTGGTGGGGCGAGCAACCTGTGGCACATTGGGAATTGTTTGCAACTTCTACGCCATAGATCGTTTGTTTCTATCGGATGCATCCATGTTGAATAAAATGTCGCCTTTTTTCGCGGTGATTTTTTGTGCCCTTATATTAAAGGAACGCCCCTATGCTCGCCAAATTTTGGCAGTGTGCG
The DNA here is from genome assembly GCA_017382775.1 of Spirochaetaceae bacterium. Classification (GTDB taxonomy): domain Bacteria; phylum Spirochaetota; class Spirochaetia; order Treponematales; family Treponemataceae; genus RGIG268. Next base: position 5,143 of record JAFNZQ010000181.1, on the reverse strand, counting down.
GTGCCTTTTTGGGATGCCTTTTTGTGATAAAGCCTTCCATGAACATTTTCGGGAACAGCGGGGCCCTTGTGGGACTTTTGGGCGGATTTTTCGCCGGATTGGCCTATTCCCTGTTGCGAGTTTGCGCAAAGGGCGGAGAACGGGGCGAGTTCATCGTAATGTTTTTTTCCCTTTTTTCCACGGTGACATTGTTGCCTCTTGTGATAATGGGCTTCCAACCCATGAGTTTGAAACAGCTTATTTTACTTATTACGGCCGGGATTTTCGCTACCGGCGGACAGTTTGGAATTACCCGGGCCTATTCCCTGGCACCACCTAAGGAAATTGCCCTTTTCGATTATTCCATTGTTATTTTTGCGGCAATTTTCGGATTTATTTTCTTTTTTCAAGTACCGGACATTTGGAGTGTTTTGGGATATATTATTATTTTCGCCATGGCTGCCCTTGATTCCGGGTTTAAGCTCCCGGGGAAATTCCCATGGATAAACCTAAAGAGTGATAAAAAAAATTCCGATAATTAAACGCGGAGAACCGGAGAAGTAATGGAACAGGATAAGAATATAAACGGACAATTTGTTTCCACAAATGCAAAGAATGATTTTTCCTCATACGGTGAATGGATTTGTACTGGTCCCCAAGTTAAAAACGAAGATGTTTTGGAAGGGGTTTTTGACATTTACGCAAATCCTGTAAAAAATTCCACACGGGAAAAGACAAATCCCAATGAACTGAAAAACGAAATCGAAGACATGGTTGTGGATTGTACTCCCGTGGATTTCTCCGCAGAATATGGCACAATTGATATTCCCCCGGAAGATTCGAAGCCCGATGATGAATTTGTGAACTTACAGAAAAACGCAGCATTGGCGGAAAAGGATGCCTGTTTGTCCACCGATCGGGAAGAGCGTTGCGGCTTGGATGTTACTCCCTCATCTCCCGCGGAATTTTATGTGGGCGATGAAGTTCCCCTTCCACAGCCTGTGGCACAGCCTGTGGAACGACCTGTGGTGAAAAGGCCTAATCCCGCAGAGGTGCGAAGGGATTTGGCGAAAATACGGCACGAACTTTGCTATCTCGGCGCCCAGGCTCTGAATCTTCCCAGTTATTCCACTGAAAAGGATGATGAATTCATTAAGTCCTTGGAAAACCCTGTGGCAACAAGTTCTGAAAAGGATGATGTAACCTCGGAAAAAGTTGACGACATCACCTCGGAAGAAAGCGGCGACATCACTTCGGAAGGAACCGACACCGTCACCTCGGAAGAAACCGGCGACATCACTTCGGAAGAAACCGGCGACATCACCTCGGAAGAAACCGGTAACATCACCTCGGAAGAAAACGGCGACATCACTTCGGAAGAAACCGGTAACATCACTTCGGAAGAAACCGGTAATATCACTTCGGAAGAAACCGGCGACATCACCTCGGAAGAAAACGACACCGTCACTTCGGAAGAAAAGGGTAACGTAACCTCGGAAGAAAAGGGTAACGTAACCTCGGAAGAAACCGATGTAGACGTGGACATTGGGGAAGAGAGGGAGGAAAATCCCGTATTTTTGACCTTGCCCGGCAAAACGGAAGAAAATTCTGATGAGGAACAGGATTCGGATATTTTTTCTGAAGAGGACGAAGAGAACGAGGCTTTTGAAACCTTTGAAAACGAATCGGAAAAGAATGCCTCCGATCCCTTTTCCATGGGCGAAATATTCCAAGACAGTCTTTTCACATTTAACGAATTTGAATCCCACGAATTGGATTTGGGAACCTACGATGCCTTCGGTGATTATACCGAAATTGGCGACATCAATTTTACCGGGGAAATTGTTGAAGGACATTCCAACGAAATCGATACGGACATTGCTCCGAGAATTGATGTAAGCGGCACTTTGGACGAGGGATTTTCCCACAATTCCCAATACGGCGCTTTCTATGAAATGACCATGGACAATACCCACAACATTCCCCTGTCCTACAGTATGACAGAGAATGATAATGGGTTTTTCAAGGAAAACGGTGGCGAACAATCCACGGAAGAAAATGTTTCATCACAGGAAATTCCTGCCGATCAAGACGTGGAAAATAAGGCTCATCAACCAGAAATTGCCCAAGAACCTGTTACCGCCACGGAGACTGTGACGGAAAATGTTGCAGAGTCCACGGAAACGCCCACCGGTGTGGACGGGAATGAGACAACACCCACGGAAAAGGTAGCGGAAACGCCCGAAGAATCCGTGACGGAAAAGGCAGCGGAAAAGACAGGGGAAGAAAATGTTATCCATTTTACCATTCACAGTCCGGTGCAACTCAATTTGAAAAAGAAGAATGAGGATATAGTCAAATTAGATTTGGACGAATTTGGAGTTCAGCGGGATTATTCCGTGGATAAACTGCTTACCTCCTCCGCTTTGGATTACTTGTCCGCTCCCTCGGAAGACGACGAAACCTTCGATTTGGAAATCAAAGAGGAATTGAAGGACGTTCTCAACTACATGGACGGAGCCTTGGAAAATGTCAATGAGGAAAAGGTGGAAGAATTTGCCCAATCGGAGTATTTTCAGCAATACAAAAAACTTTTCAACGATTTAGACATTTCATAAATGGCTGTTGAATTTTCATTGGCAAAAAATGGCGAAGAAACCTGCTCTCTAAATGGACTTTTTTTTCATTCCGGGTATAATCCCCAAAGGGAGGGAGCCGCCTTTGTTCAAGAAATTTCCGCGGATTTTCACCCATCGGTAATTATTGTCATCTCCCCTGCCCTGGGTTATTGTGCCCAACCTTTGCGACAACGTTTTCCCGGAGCAAAATTGGTTGCAATGGAATTTACGGAGGAATTTTCCAAGGTAAAATCACTTTTTGACGAATATTTTGTGATAAATGGGGAAAATTCACGGGAAGTTTGCCAAAAAATCTTTTTTTCATTGGGTGAAGAGAAAATTTTCTTGTCATTGCCTGTGGTTTGGGGGCCATCGGGAAAAATTTTCGCCGAAAAAATACAGGCTTTTATCCCCCATTTGCGGCAACTTTATGAAATGACGAAAACCGCCGTTGCCACCAGGGCCAATTTTACCGAAGTGTGGCTGAAAAATTCATTTAAATTTTTCATGAATGCGAAAAGGGTGATTTTACCCCAAAAAACGGATTTGCCGGTTTTAATTGTGGCATCCGGTGTCACATTGGAAAAATCCTTGGAAGAAATTCGCCGATACGAAAAATCCTTTTTTGTAATTGCCCTTTCCTCGGCGGTGGAAGTTTTGCTGACCAATGGGATTCGACCGGATTTAATTTTCACAACGGACGGCGGCTTTTGGGCGAAAATGCACCTTAATCCGAAAATTATTTTGGAAAAACAAATTCCCGTGGCCATGTCCTGCGAGGCCGCCGTTTTCGGAGATTTACGGGACAAGGGGATGATTCTTCCGTTGAATTACGGCGACGATTGTTGCGAATTGTTTGAAACCACGGATTTCCCCCATGTGAGGGCTTTGCGAAACGGCACAGTCAGCGGAACGGCCTTGGATTTTGCCTTGAAGGTAAGTTCCGCCTCGGTGTTCATTTGCGGATTGGATTTAAGCGAAGAAAATTATCGTGGAAAAAATGGCGTTCCATCCCATGCGTTACCTAACATTTTGGAAGCCCAAAACCAAATGGGAGACAACCGATTGCAACCACTGTCCACTCGCCTGTATGCATCATCCGTGGGAAGCGGCCTTTCCCTGGAAATTTACGCCCAATGGTTCGACGGATTGGGGGAAAGGGAAAAGTCGCGAATTGTCCGAATAAAAAGTGGCAAGGACAAATTTTTTCGCCACATTCCCAATATAAAGGAAGAAAACTGGGAAGATTTTGGGAAAAAACCCTTCGGTTCCAATGGGGAAAAGGGAAATTTGTTTTCTTCCCCGCAAAAAATTGACAGAAAAAAAGTTATTCATGGACTGTGGGCTTTTCTCAAAAAAGGTGAAGAGGCATTTTTTAAGGCAGAACAGGGAATGGAACTGACGGAAGAGGAAATGCGTCGTCTTTCTTCTGTGGATTACGGATTATCTTTGCAACTAAAAAAGTCGGGAACAAAATCCGACGGCACGCCCCGAGGAAAATCCCTCATTGGGAAACTGAAACGCGAAACAGAAAAATTTTAAGGCGAAAATCAGTCTTCTTCGAAAAGGTTATCGAACAAGGCCTGAACCGCATCGGCAGCCGCGACTTCGTCTTCACCCTCGGTTTGTAACACCAAATGGGCTCCGTAGGGTGCTCCCATGGAAATAACGCCAATGACGGATTTGGCATTTACCTCGGCACCGTCGCGGAACAGGGTAATTTTCGACGAGAAGGCATTGGCCACACGGCAAATCAATGCTGCGGGACGAGCATGGACGCCGGCTCTGTTTTTAACTTCCAAATTTCTTTCAACCATTCTAAATCCTAGTAAAAATCTTCATAGCCATGGTACATGGCTTTGGTACTATTTGTTTCAATCCAGTTAAGAACGTGCTTGTTAAAGTCTTTAGCGGAATTAACTCCCATGGATTTTAACCTTTCGTTTTTGGCCGCCGTTTCGATTATGATGGGAATGTTTCGTCCGGGACGAACGGGAATGTTCACCAAGGGAACTTCCATTCCCAAAATGTTTTTCGTGGATTCGTCAAGTCCCAGTCGGTCGTAATTGTTGTCGCTGTTCCATTCCGAAAGTTGTACAATCAGTTGTAATTCACACTGGGCGCAAATGGCACTGACACCGTAAAGGCGTACGATGTTGATTATACCCAAGCCGCGAATTTCCATGTGATAGCCGATTATGGGATTGGCCCCGGTTCCCACCAAGGTGCCACCGCCGGACATATAAATATCGATGGAATCATCGGCCACAAGGCGGTGTCCTCGCTCGATTAACTCCAAGGCGGTCTCACTTTTTCCGATTCCGCTTTCTCCCAGAATTAAAACTCCCACACCGAAAACCGTCACCAAAACGCCATGAACAATCTTGTGTTCTGCTAAAAGGTTAGAAAAAACAAGAATGCCGCGAGTAATAAAATCCGAAGATCTGAGTGGAGTCAACAAAATCGGGCAACCCTTTCGTTCCGCAATATCTGTGAAAAATTTCGGCGGCTCGTTCCCGTAGGTGAAAATGCAGCAGGGAATTTCG
>JAFNZQ010000180.1 GCA_017382775.1 Spirochaetaceae bacterium | reverse complement strand
ACTGGGAACCATTCTTGCAGCCTACAAAGATTTTGAAGACCGATTTGCCCTGGTGGAAACAAAACAGTCTACACTGGAAACAGTGAGACAGGCAACGATGAACAAAGTGGGGCGATTTACCAAGCAGGACATTCGCGAACTTTGCCCATCCGTTAGCATAAGCTCCATCGAAGGAGCCCTCCGAAAACTGGTAGCTTCCGCTGAACTGAAGCGAGAAGGTTCCGGGAAAAATATCTGTTATTACAGGTTAAAATAACAACAAGAAATTTCCCCTTAATAATAACAACAAATTAAGGGGAAATTTTAACAAGAAAAAGGCAAACCAATGAACACACAAATAGTATGCCTTTTGGAAAAACGATGCCACCATTACGCCTTCAAGGACAATTGATGTAAAAGCAGTTCCAAAACACTCAAAGGCGAGCGGTTGTAAATAACCACCTGCTCGTTACAATCATTCAAAATGGACGGAAGCCGAAAAAACAGTGCCTGTCGCTCCGGAGATAATCGCTCAAAATTCAAGGGCACAGCAGATTTCTGAATCTCTGCCAACAACATTTTGAAAATCCCTTTCGGCTCAAACTTGTTAAGACGACGGAAAATCTCATCACTGTCAGGGTAAGATCCGCCGTAAAAGGCCCACTCGCCGATTTCCGACGCAACACGGAAAATTTCATCCCGCGGCAGAGAAAGAAATTCGTCGAAAAAATCCTGCAATGAAGCAAACTTCTCGGAATCATCCCGAAAAACCTGTTGTATAACGCTCTTTTGAATACTATCCGGTCGTTTAACAAACTGAAAAGACCTAAGTCGCGACAAAATGGTGGGAATAATATTTTGCCGCTTTTCCGTCAAAAGAATAAGAACGGTACTTTCCCCCGGTTCCTCCAAAAGCTTCAAAAGGGCATTTCGGGAATTATCATTCATCTTGTCCGCATTTTCCAAAATAACCGTTTTTTTATTCACCGAAGAAGTCAAAGAAGCCCAAGTGCGAATGTTGCGAATTTGAAAAATCGGGATAGATTCCGGCAAAAAGGAATCTTCCAACTTTTGACAATCGTTAAAAATGCCTGCCGTCAATTTTTCCCCAACTTTTCGCAGCTGCTCAATGTCGGAAGCGGAAAACTCTTCCATGGCTTCCGAAATGGAAGCCAAAAGGGGATTTATCTTGGAAATTTTATCGCTACCATCCCACAAAACAGGACTAAATCGCATTAAAAGTTTTCTAATCGCCCTAATGTACAAAAGCCGAGTGATAAAAAATTTGTCTTCATCGGAAACAACGGAAACATCCCGGAGAAAAGTCGATCTTGCCGCAGCAATTTCCGGAATACAAGAACGATGGCCGGCAACAATTAAATTGGGAGAAAGAAGTTGCTCGTGGATACGACAAGAGGGACAGGAACAACCCCATGTTCCTGTCTTTTCGCAGGACAAAAGACGAGAAAGTTCCAAGGCGGATGTAAACTTGGCCGAAAACTTTGGCCCGTAAAACAAAAGGGAATTGGGCAAAGTATTTCGCGACACATCCCTTGCCAAAGTCTCCGTAATTTTTTGCCCCAAAACATTTTCAAACATAAAGTTCCGCGCCCCCAATCGGAATAAAAACAAACATGTTATCTATTTTAAATGGAAGTTGACGAAAAAGTGCAGAAAAATATGGCTCAAAAAACTTTACGAAAACACTTTTTTCCAAAAGACTTTCCGGTGAAAAAAACGGTTGGGAATAAATAACCAAAAGAATAAACCCAACGACCAAAAAGCCCTCCAAGGCTCCCAAAAGAATTCCCAACGCCACATTCAATCCGCGAAAAATCGGCAAGTTAAAAATATTGCCCAAAATAAGCTGCAACACCTTCACCGCCAAAAAGGCACAAACGAAAACGGAGAGAAAAGAAACAATGATGCAAACAAATTGCTGATTGATATACTGCGCGAAAAAGGGAACCAAAAGGCTGTGAAAGAAAAAGGCGCTCAACAAGGCCACAATAAAGGCCAGTTTGGAAAAAAGTTCGTCCACAAAACCCCGAATCCCGGCACCAATGACAAAAATAGCCAAAACGGCGAAAAAAACAAAATCAATTACGGCAAAAGTCACGACAAAGCCTCTCGATACAAAGTTTGAGCCAAATTTTTCGCAGGATTCTCGTTATTGGTTAACTTTTCGCAAGCATGGGAAAGTGACCGACAAAAGTCGGAATCCGTAAACTGCAAAACGGCAGAACGAAAATTTTCGTCTCCGGAATCTCCTTGCAACCGGGAATTTCGCAAAACCACGGCGGAACCCCTTTGGGCAAAATACTCGGCATTTTCCACCTGATCGCCCCTGGTTCCCTCACCCTCCAAGGGAATGAGCAACATGGGCTTTTTGCAAATTGCCGCCTCCCAAATGGAATTGGCTCCGGAGCGAGACAAAATCACATCGGCACAAGAAACCACATCGCACATTTCATTGTAAATAAACTTGTGGGGAAAATACCGTTTTTCGGACACAAGACGATTTTCCGTCTCCAAATCCGAACTTTCCGCCACATTGTCTCCGGTCTGATGAACAACATTAAAATTTTCGCACAAAAATTCCAAGTTGCGGGAAACTAAATTGTTAATCTGCCTGGCGCCACCGGAACCGCCCAAAACCAGCAAAATCGGCTTGGAAGAATTTTCCAAACCCAAAAATTTTCGCCCCCGATCACCGTTGGCGGTAAAGAATTCTCCTCGAATGGGATTCCCGCTAACGGAAAAGGATGAAGAATCCCGTCCGGGAAAAAACTTTTTCGTTTCCTCATAGGAGAAAAAAACCCTTTTTGCCACCTTGGAGTTAAGCCTTGTGGCCAATCCCGGAGAAAAATCACATTCGTGAGTCCAAACGGGAATTTTCAAAAATGCCGCAGCATAACAGGGCGGAACACTGACAAAGCCACCCTTTGAAAAAAGAACCGCCGGCTTCTCCTTGATGAGAATAAAAACGGCGGAAACAAGACCGACGAAAATTTTAAAAACATCGAAAAAATTCTGAACGGAAAAATACCGTCGCAACTTTCCGCAACTAATTCCGTAAAATTTATCCACGGAACCGCTTTTT
>JAFNZQ010000179.1 GCA_017382775.1 Spirochaetaceae bacterium | reverse complement strand
GAATTTACCGCAAAAATTATTTTCCAAACTGCTCTTCAATGGCCTTGATTTCATCCCGCAATAGGGCGGCTTGTTCGAATTCCAATCTTTCGGCGTGTTCTTCCATTTCTTTGGTTAAAATTTTAATCAATTTTTTCCGCTCATTAGCTTTGAATACATTTAGGGCCTTTCGTAAAGCATCGGTTTCAATACGGACCTCATCAGATTTTTCCGTGGATTGTCGGATTAATATATCCTCCACAGCCTTTTTTATGGTTTGAGGGGTAATTCCGTGTGCCTTATTGTATTCATCCTGTTTTTTTCGTCGGTACGCGGTTTCATCCATGGCCTTTTTCATGGCCTCGCTGGTAGCATCAGCATACATTACCACCTTTCCGTTTACATGACGAGCCGCCCGACCGATTATCTGTATTAAACTTGTTTCATTCCGTAAAAAACCGATTTTGTCAGCATCCAAAATTGCAATAAACGATACTTCCGGAATGTCAATTCCTTCTCGCAGCAGGTTTATTCCCACCAAAATATCAAATTCGCCGGTTCGAAGTCCTTTTAATATTTCTACCCGTTCAATAGTTTCCACTTCACTGTGAATGTATTTTACCTTCAAACCCAAACTTAAAAGATAATCCGTTAAATCTTCAGCCATCTTTTTTGTAAGGGTGAGAATAAGACATCTTTCGTTCAAGGCAATTCGAGATTTTACCTCTTTATAAATGTCCGCCATCTGATTTTCCGAAGGCCTTACCTCAACGATGGGGTCCAAAAGGCCGGTGGGACGAATAATTTGTTCCACAACTTGAGTTGAACGATTTATCTCTTGTTCCCGAGGAGTGGCGGTAACATAAATTATTTGATTCATCATTTTTTCGAATTCAGCATATTTCAAAGGCCGATTATCTGCCGCAGACGGAAGACGAAAGCCAAAATCGATCAGATTTTGCTTTCGAGAATGGTCTCCCTCGTACATGGCTCCGATTTGGGGAACGGTTACATGGGCTTCGTCGATGAAACAGCAAAAATCCTTTGGGAAATAGTGTAGGAGTGTGGCCGGTGGTTGTCCTTTTTTTCGTCCGGCAATGGGGGCCGAATAATTTTCAATTCCGGGACAGTAGCCCATTTCGTTAAGCATTTCAATGTCGTAATTGGTACGGGTTTTTAGCCGTTCTGCTTCAATGAATTTGTTATCTCTTTTCAATTCATTAAGTCGTTCTTCCAATTCAAGAGTAATTCGTTCTGTGGCAAGTTTTATCATTCCGTCGGGAACAATAAAGTGTTTTGCCGGATAAATTACGGTTTCATCCAGTTCTTCACGGGTTTCGCCACTTACGGGGTGAAATCGACGGATGCGAACCACTTCTTCCCAATCCAGTTCAATTCGATAGGCTTCTTCCATGTATGCGGGGAAAATTTCGATTACATCACCACGAATTCGAAAATTACCTCGTTCCAATATGGCATCATTGCGACTGTATTGCAACTGTACCAGCATTTTAGCCATTTCTTGCGGTTCAAGATGCTGACCATTTTCCACATGAAAACGCATATCGTAATAAACTTCCGGTAGTCCCAGACCGTAAATGCAGGAAACAGTGGCCACAACAATTACGTCACGTCTTTCCATAAGACTGTATGTGGCAGAAAGACGCAACCTATCAATTTCGTCGTTGATTGAAGCATCTTTTTCTATGTATAAATCCCGTGCGGGAACATAGGCTTCCGGTTGATAATAATCGTAATATGACACAAAATATTCCACCGCATTGTTGGGGAAGAAGGACTTGAACTCTCGATAAAGTTGTGCCGAAAGGGTCTTATTATGGCTGATAACCAAAGTAGGGCGTTGTATCTTTTCGATTATTTTTGCCATAGTGAAGGTTTTTCCAGATCCGGTTACACCTTTTAGCGTTTGATACTTATCGCCGTTTAAAAAACATTCACTTAAGGCCTTAATTGCTTCGGGCTGATCACCGGAAGGAGCAAATTCGGAAACAACTTTGAATGGTCGCAATTTATTCCACCTTTATTTCCGCTAAATCCCGAATGGATTTTGACAATGCCCAGGCTAAAAAATTCTTTGGTACCAATCCCTGGAAAAAGGCCAATATTTTATTCATAATACCGGCACGAACGTAAGAACGATGTGCCAAGGCGGATTTTACCGCAATAGAGGCAACGGCATGGGCTGTCATTCCGTTTTTGTAAGAAAATTTTTTGTATTTTTCACTGGTAATTAACGCTGCATTATCGAAATCTGTTCGGATATAACCCGGTTGCACACAGGTTACGTTGACACCAAAGGCAGCCAATTCGTGGCGTAAAGCCAAGGAGTACATTAGAACATAACTTTTGCTTGCCGCATAAGATGCAAAATATGCCGTTGGTTGATTTCCCACCAATGAGCCTATGTTGAGAATGTTTCCGCTGCGATTATTTTTCATTTCCTTACCGAAAATTGCACATAGTTCGGTTAATGCGGTTATGTTAAGCTGTATAAGTTTGTCTGCATTTTTT
>JAFNZQ010000178.1 GCA_017382775.1 Spirochaetaceae bacterium | reverse complement strand
GTGTCTCGGTTGGATTGTAGAGGGCTGTAGGGTGGAACTGCACAAACTCCATGTCCTTGACTTGACCTTTGGCGCGATAGACCATCGCTATGCCATCTCCGGTAGTTCTTGCCCCAAATGCGGCGGAAAAGCCATTAGAGAAACCAACACCATGCCACAATGGGCCGGTTCCTGCTGGTACTATTTGCGATATTTGGATCCCAAAAATTCAGAAGCCTTTGCCGGCAAGGACAAAATCGACTACTGGATGCCGGTGGATTTATACATCGGAGGTGCGGAACACGCGGTTTTACACCTTCTTTATGCCCGTTTTTGGCACAAGGTGCTTTTCGATTTAGGCCTGGTAAACACCAACGAGCCTTTCACCCGATTGGTAAATCAAGGTATGATCACCAGTTTTGCCTATCAACGAAGCAACAAAACCCTTGTTCCCACCGATTGTGTTGAAGAAAAATCCGGTGAATTTTTCGAAACGGCCACCGGGGAAAAGTTGACACAAATAGTGGCGAAAATGTCAAAATCCTTGAAAAACGTAATTAATCCCGATGCGGTTATTTCAGAATACGGTGCGGATTCCGTTCGAATGTACGAAATGTTCATGGGGCCCTTGGAAGTTTCAAAGCCCTGGAACACCCAAGGACTCATCGGCATTCATCGATTTTTGGAACGTGTTTGGAATTTATGTGAACGAGAATTCACCGATGATGAGCCGGAAGAAAAGCTTAATCGTCTGTTGCATAAAACCATTAAAAAGGTGACGGAGGATACCGAAACCCTTAATTTCAACACGGCAATTTCCCAAATGATGATTTTCGTAAACGAAATTTATTCCCTCAAAGCCATTCCCCGAAAGTTGTGGAGCGATTTTGTAAAACTAATTTCGCCCTATGCACCTCATATGGGTGAAGAACTGTGGCAGCGATTGGGAAATACCGAAACGATTGCCTTTGTTTCCTGGCCCACCTTTGATGAAAAACTCTGCACAGACGACACTCGAACGATTGTGGTGCAAGTGAACGGAAAGCTGCGTGCCAAATTGGAGGTTGCTGCAAACACCGATGAAGAAACGGTGAAAAAAATGGCCATGGAAGACGAAGGCGTAAAAAAATGGCTGGATGGAAAAACGGTTCGAAAGATTATCCTTGTTCCAAATAAGCTGGTAAATATTGTAGTATAAAAAAAAGCCTCGCGAAGAGGCCTTTTTTCTTATTTTTTTACCAACCTTGCCATTTTGATGCCCTCGCGGAACAGGGCCTTTAAGTCGTCCTCGGTGGGATAGCCTTGCCATGTAAATGATGGCTGATCATCCCAGTTTAATTTTTCCATTATGGCGTCGTATTCACGTTTTCCGCCACCAACCCAGCCCCAAGAGCCGATGTACTGACTGATTTTGCCGGAGAAATGTTTACGAGCGAATAAATCCAAAACATGGGCCATGGGTGGAAAGAGTTTGTATTCATAAGTGGGAGAAGCAATAACCACAGCCCTTGCGCGATAGGCAACAGCTAATGTTTCGCTAAGGCTGTTGTCGGGAATGCGGCGAAAAGTGTACTTCACACCTTCACTTTCTATTCCTTTTATAAAAGCCGCAACACCTTTTAGAGTGAAGCCGTACATGGAAGAATAGAGTATGCAAACCTCTTTTTCCAAAGCATCTTTGTCCAAATTGTAGGACGCATATTTTTTGTAGTCATTCACGATTTTGTCGCAATTTTTCCACCAAATTAAACCATGGCTGGGACAAATTATATCAATGGGTAAGGCGGAAAGTTTTTCCAATCCTCTGTTTACAAAATCACTAAATGATGAAACAATGTTGGCGTAGTACTCCAAGGCGTAATTTTCGAATTTTTTAATTTTTTCGGGAGAAAGTTCATGGGAAAAAATATTGTCGCCAACCGTTCCGTAGGAACCGAATGCGTCACAACTGAACAAAATCTTCTGTTCAGGAGCATAGGTCATCATGGTTTCGGGCCAGTGGATATTGGGAGTCTCAAAAAACTTCAAAGGAATTTTTCCAATTACCAACTCGTCGCCATCTTTAACGACTTTTAAGTTACAATCCACGTGCAGGAAATTTTTCACCAACTCGCACCCTTTCTCGGTGGAAACAATGGTTGCGGACGGGTTGATGGAAAT
>JAFNZQ010000177.1 GCA_017382775.1 Spirochaetaceae bacterium | reverse complement strand
ATTTTGTGCTGTTGGAACCCTTTCCGCCACGGCCTTGGGCCTTGTAGGCTGTTATGGGCAAACGTTTGATGTATCCCAAATTGGAAATGAGAACAACCATTTCCTCCTCTTTGATGAGGTCTTCAATGTTGATTTGTTCCACTTCGTTGGCTTTAATGTCCGTTCGTCTTTCGTCGCCGTATTTTTCCGCCAATTCCCGGGTTTCATCCTGGATAACTTTAAGTATTTTGTGGGGATTTGCCAGCAAATCCTTTAAGTGAAGAATCAAGGCTTCCAATTCTTCCAATTCGGCACGAAGGTCCTGAATTTCCAAATTGGTAAGTCGTTTGAGCTGCATATCCACGATGGCTTGGGACTGGATATCGTCGAAGCCGAATCGTTCCATAAGGGCGTTTTTGGCCGTTTGAGTGTCCCGGCTGCCTCGAATAATTTTGATAACTTCGTCAATGTTGTCAATGGCAACAATGAGGGCACGAAGAATGTGGGCACGCTCTTCCGCTTTGCGTAAATCGAATTGGGTTCGGCGAGTAACAACTTCTTGGCGATGCTCAACGAAGTAGCGAATAAGGCTTTTTAGCGTTAATACTTCGGGACGTCCTTTTACCAAGGCCAAATTTATTATTCCGAAAGAGGATTGCAACGGGGTTTTTGAAAAAAGCTGATTGAGAACAATTTTCGTCATGGCACCGCGTTTAAGGCCGATTACGATTCGTACATCGTCGCCGGCGGATCCGTCATTTACGTGGTCGATTCCCTCGATTACTTTATCGCGAGCAAGTTCGCCGATTTTTTTGCACAAATCGTCTGTTCGCACTTGATAAGGCACTTCTGTGAAAACAATGGTTTCTTTGCCTTTTTTGTCAACTTCAATGTTAAATCGACCACGAACAAGGATTTTTCCTCGACCGGTTTTATAGGCCTGTGTGATTCCGCTTTTTCCGAAAATGATTCCTCCGGTGGGAAAATCCGGGCCTTTAACGTGTTCGCATAATTCGTCGATTGTTATATCGGGATTATCAATATAGGCACAAATGGCATCGCATACTTCTCGCAAGTTGTGGGGAGGCATATTTGTGGCCATTCCCACAGCAATTCCGCTGGAACCGTTTACCAAAAGAAAGGGAAATTTTGAAGGAAGAACTGTGGGCTCAACTCGGGTGTCATCAAAGTTGGCAATGAAATCCACCGTTTCCTTTTTAATGTCCGCAACCATTTCTTCAGCCACCGGAGACATCTTTGCCTCGGTGTATCGGTAGGCGGCGGCAGGGCTTCCGTCAATTCCTCCGAAGTTACCCTGTTTTTGAATGGGCATATATCGCATGGAGAAATGTTGTCCCAAACGGACCATGGCATCGTAAACGGAAGAATCCCCGTGAGGATGATAGCGACCGAGAACGTCACCCACCACAGTTGCGCACTTTCGTGTTTTTCCGCTGTAGTGTAGGCTTTCTTCATTCATGGCATAAAGGATTCGCCTGTGAACGGGTTTTAATCCGTCCCGTACATCCGGCAAAGCTCGTGCCACGATAACAGACATTGAATAGTCAATATACGATTTTTTCATCTCGGTTTCAATGGAAACCGGAATTACACTTCCACCCTCGGGAGTAATTATTTCTTCCATAGTTGTACCCTTGCCATAGAATATCACAAAAGTGGTTTTTTGTCAAGAGAAATAAGGGATTTTTTAGCTATGAAAGGGATTTTAAAAGGGTGAAAAGAAAGGTTTAAAATAAAAAACTTGCTAAACTGTCTGGTTTTTTATACAAAGATGTATGTTTTTGTTGACAGTTTAACAAGTTTTATGAATTACATCAGGCCTTTAACTTTTTCGATGATATTTTCGGCGGTCATTCCGAAACGTTTCATCAAATATTCTTGGGTTCCCACTTCGCCGAATTCGTCTTGAACACCAATTCGTGCAAATTTTATTCCAAGGCCTTTTTCCGCAAGAATTTCAGCCACGGCAGAGCAAACGCCGCCGGCCAACTGATGGTTTTCCGCCACCAAAAGGCGACCGGTTTTTTGAGCGGAACCAAAAATGGTTTTTTCGTCCAAAGGTTTAACTGTTAAAATATCGATAACTTCGGCATTGATACCGTCTTTTGCCAATTCGTCGGCGGCTTTCAATGCTTCGCCCACCAGAACGCCACCTAATGCGGCAATGGTAACATCCTTTCCTTCTCGTAAAATTTTCGATTCGCCGAATTTGAATTTTTCGTTGTCATCGTAAATTTTCGGACTGGCTTTTCGAGGAAGACGCATATAGGTGCATCCGTTATGTTCGGCAGACAGTCGTGTAAAGGCCGCCACGCTCACCGGATCGGAGGGTTCGAAAATTGTAAGTCCGGGAATTGTTCGCATAAGGGCTGTATCTTCAAAGGGCATGTGCGTTCCGCCGTTGAAGGCTGCGGTAACGCCCGGATCGGTTCCCACAAGTTTCACATTCAACCTTGCGTAATTGGCTGATATAAAAAATTGGTCAAAATCCCGTCGGGAGGCGAAACAGCCGAAAGTAGCCGCAAAGGGGATTTTTCCTTCTTCGGAAAGACCGGCTGCCACACCAATCATGTTGGATTCGGCAATTCCCACGTCAACGGTTCTTTCGGAAAATTCTTTGAAAAAAACGGAAGTTCCGGTTGCTTTCATCAAATCGGCTTCCACAACCATTATACGATTATCTTTTTTTGCCAATTCCACAAGAGTTTCGGCATAAATAGCACGCATTTCTTTTTCTGCCATTATTTTCCTCCTTTCAATGCGGCAATTGCTTTTTCTGCCACATCCATTCCGTATTTCAT
>JAFNZQ010000176.1 GCA_017382775.1 Spirochaetaceae bacterium | reverse complement strand
GCTTTCGCCTTTTGAGCTGCCGCTTCTGCTTCTTCCGCTGCCTTTTTTGCCGCATCTTGGGCTTCTTTTGCCGCCTGTTCCGCCGCTTTCGCCGCCTTTTGTGCTTCCCGCTCTTCTATGGGATTCTCGGTTTCAGGTGATTTTTCCCCGTCCGAAGCTTTATCAGTGGATGTTGCCGCAGTTTTTTCATCGTTTTTTTTGACTTCAGAATCCAACTGGGCAAAACGTTCATCATTTTCCAAATCCCTGGTGCGAATGATTTTTCCCTTATGTCGGAAAATCTCGGTTTTTTTGGCGTTATCTTTGTATATTTTTTCCACGGAAAAATCATCCTCAAAATAGATGATTTCCGTTCTGTCTTTGTTGTTTTTGTGAGTCACGTCCAAAACCAAAAAGTTGTTTTCAAAAATCTTTCTATCCGGTTGGGTGGATTTATTCGTGTAATTATATGTCCGTCGTTCTTGCCAATTATCTTCGGAAATAAAAACTTCTTCCACAATTCTGTTTTGGGAATCATAACCGTAGGAGTAGGATGCGATTCGTGATGTTCCCCGAGTTTTGGTATCATCCAGTTTGTATACTTTGATTTCCAAAGGCTGATTTTTCTCGTTGAAAGTGGTTTCCACAAATTTATTTTCACTGAAAATTATTTGTTCCTTTTTTGAAGGGATGGAAGTTTCCGATTCGTAAAAATAGGATGAGATGGAATCCAATTCGATGTTATCATTTTTTATCCAAAATATTTCTTTGGACAGACGATGGGTGTTGTCAAAGGTTTTTTCGCAATAATATTTGTCCGCCGCTCGGATTGATCCGGAAAAATCGCCGTAAATTCGATTTACTTGGAAAGTTTCCGTTTCAAATCGATGCATTCGCAACATTTTATTTGAATCCAAAAATATTTGGTCTTGACAAAGAGGCATACGCATTATTGCCACAATGAAAATTATTTGGAAAAAGTAAATTTTCACCCTGTGGGAAATGAAAAAGGCCAAATTCCACCGATTACCTTTTCCTCCAAAGGGATCAAAGGGACGCAACAATCCCGTGAGACGATTCAAAAATTTCGAAAGTTTCGCTTTGAAAGCGGAACCCTTATTCGAATAAATTTTTGACATAATTTTCTTCCGAAAATACCTCTATATCATCATATTTTTCACCGGTTCCCACAAAACAAACAGGAAGACCGTAGGTTTTTCCCAATGCGGCCACAACGCCACCTTTGGCCGAAGAATCGTACTTTGTCAAGAACACTCCGTCGATTTTTATTACCTCGCCGAAAGCCTCCACCTGCCTAAGAGCATTTTGCCCCGTTGTGCAATCCAAGGCGATAATTCGTCGGATGCAACCTTCGTCGGCCTTACTTTCCGCAATCTTATCGATTTTTTTTAATTCTCGAACCAAATTTTCCTTGTTGTGCAATCTCCCTGCCGTATCCGCAATGACCAATCCACCGCCGCCGGCCTTCACCGCTTCCCCGGCATCGAAGACCACCGCTCCGGGATCGCTGCCGTTTTGATGTGCCACAACTCGTATACCGATTTTCTCGCCGTGAAATTTCAGTTGCTCAATGGCCGCAGCACGGTATGTATCCGCTGCCGCCAAAACGATTTTCTCCGGCGGAAATACATTTTTACTGAAAAAGGAAGCCATTTTCGCCACCGAAGTGGTTTTCCCCACTCCGTTGACGCCCAAAACCAAAATCACATTGGTTTTATCCTGCTGAAAACTGAATTTATAACTTTTAACCATGGGGGAAATGATTTTTTTCAATTCCTCGCCAATCTCTTCTTGGGAAGTGATTTTTTTTGTTTTGCAAATTTTTTCCAGCTGATCGCAAATTTCCAATGCGTTTTTCGGTCCGAAGTCACTTTCTATGAGCAAATCGGCAAAATCATCAAAAATTTCCTCATTTATGCTGTTTTGAGAGAAAAATGTTTTTAATTTTTGTGCAAAACTCATTGAGCGTTCTCCTTTATAATCAATTCCACATCTTCGGCAACAGTTTTTTCTTCCTCCGGTGGTGATGTTCCCTCGGATGTTTCCAATGTTGTTTGCTCGTCAATGGTTGCCGGCATTTCTCCATCCGTCGGAGGTGTTCCCTCTTCGGTAATTCCCTCTTTCGCCGCCTTTTTCGCGGCTTTTTCCGCCTTGGCCTGTTCTTTTGCAGCCTTCTTTTCAGCCTTAATTTTAGAGGGCTTCTCCCGAACCTTCAATTCAGGCAATGGCTTGTGGGAGAATTTTATTTCCTGGGGAATTACCTTATTTGCCGTGACCAAATAGGCAATAAGCCATCCCACAAAATTTGCCGCAAAAACTCCGGTGGTAATTCCGGAAATTGTTTCCAAATTACGCCATTTTTCCCAATCGGGCAAATTGGAAACCTGGTTGCGATTACCTATGGTTGTGAAAGTGAAGGGTAGACTGAGCAAAAGTCCTCCGTATGCCCAATACAAACCCTTTCGTGTTTTCTCAATTTGGTTTTTTATACTTTCGTTGGCAGGCTTGATTCGCGTATATGCCACTTCTTCGGCCCTAACGCTACCCGTATCTCCCATAAAATATGTGGAAAGGCCGTCTTCATCCTTAAACTCACCGATAACCACATTTCCACGGTTCGGATCATTGTTGTGAACCTTTTCAGGCAAGGCATTTAGGTATAACTCTCCCTTTCGCCCCATGGTGTCGATGTTGATTGCCACGCTGTTTTCCTGTTGCAATTCCACATCCACGTTAAATTCCGAGGCTCCAACAAAATCGTAGGTAAAATCGGTGGATTTGAAACTTTGGGCCGTAATACTAATCGTGTGAATGGCAGGTGACAAAAATATTTCGTTATCCTGAACGTTCACGGAAATTCCGTCCACAGAAACGCGGTAATCATTTTTCACAGAATCCGGCGTAACAGTGAATCTAATCCGAACCGGCTTAACATTCATTATTTCCGGAATAACCTGATCTGCCAAATTGTTCACAAAATCTTCTATATCCAAAATGGAACCGACGTCCACAACTTCCTTAACATCAATGAGTTTGTTTCCGGTTCGGGGGAAAAAATTCAGTTGCAACTTCACTCGGATAAATTCATCTCGTAAAAAATATTCGCCGGAAATAAGACAGGCAACTTCCTCTTTCAAAACTCGCCTTTCAAAGGCAATTTCGCTTTCTTCCGCCGTTTTTGCTTCAAAAAGGGAAAAACTGTCATTATTCCACAATTCGGTGCGAATATAGTCCTGGGGAAGAATATTCCACCGTTCAATTTCCTCTTCGTTTGTGGTAACAGTTCGTGTGGAAGTATTTTTTTGCGTATATGTCGAGGAAAAAGTGAACGGAATTTTATTTTTGCGGTTTAAGTTCTCCACTAATGTGTGAATTGGCTTTTTTTGATTCTTCAAATTTTCCGCCAAATTCTTTCTTGCCTCCGCTATTCTTTTGTCCTGTTCCCGTTGTTGCTTTTTGAGTGTTCTTTCGTCCACGGCGGTGAACAAAAGCGAATCCTTGGAAGCCAAGGCATCGGATATGTTGTTGAAAAGCAAAACTCGTTCCTGAGCAAGGCTGTAATTAACTCGTGCAATGGATTCGGTGTGATTCACAGTGCGAACTCCCTGGTTTTGCAAATTATCCAGCAAAAGTTGGGGCAGGCTAGTGTCGATTTTGCCCACAATCTCCTGGGCAGCCTTATCCAGCTTTTTTTGCGTTCCGGCAACAGTTCCTTTAAAAGTAGTTGCCGCAATATTCCAGGTTACCTCACCAAACATGAAAAAAGAGACGGTGGAAAATAAACATAGCGCAAAAACTTTTTTCAAACAACATCCCCTTGATTTTTACAAAATTCTCGCAAATATGTATCAATAAACGAATCGATATCGCCGTCCATAACGGCCTGAATGTTGCCTGTTTCTTCCTTTGTACGGTGATCCTTCACCATTG
>JAFNZQ010000175.1 GCA_017382775.1 Spirochaetaceae bacterium | reverse complement strand
ATTGAAACACATGGAAACTGACACCATAAGTATTTACGAATTGCAAGGTTTATCCTTTCGAGAATATTTAAGTCTGAAAGTGAATAAAAAATTTCCGCCTTTCAAACTTGAAAATATTTTAAGGCAAAGTGAATGGATTTCCGCAGAGATTTCCAGCAAGATAAAACCCTTCGCATATTTCGAAGATTATCTCCAATTTGGATATTATCCCGTTTTTGATGATGGAATCGTTGACTTTCAAGGAAATTTGGAAAATCTTTTAAACACAATAATGGATGTGGATTTGCCTCTATTATGCGGTGTGGAAGCAAAAAATATTGAGAAGATGAAACAGTTATTGGGCACTCTCGCCCAAAACTCACCCTATTCTCCCAAGATGAAGCATCTTGCCGATGAAATTGATACCAGCAGGATAACCATTTCCCAATATTTACGCCATTTGGAAAAAACAAAATTCATAAAACTCCTTTACGAAACCGAAGGTGATGAAAACAAGAAACCGGAAAAAATTTTTGCCGAAAACACCAATTTGCTCTACCTTTTCGAAAACAAAGTGGACAGGAATCAGACCTTTTTGGTAAATCAATTATCCTACGAACACAATGTAGCCTGTAAGGGAAAATATTTTCTGATAAATGATCGCTTTACCCTGGGTTTTGATCCCAAAAAGGATGGTACATCCGGTTATTACTGCATTGCAGATGACATTGAATTTGGCACCGACAGTCAAATCCCCTTGTGGCTTTTTGGGTTTTTATACTAATTGTGTAACCATAATTTACAAAAACACTATAAAAGTGTATATTATGATTACACATAATTAAGCACCGGATTTAAGAGGTTAAAAGCCTTTTTTTATCCATTTTTTACAGAGAAATAAGGTGATTTACAGCAATACTCCCAAGAATAAAACCTGCTGCATTGGGAACAAAAGCCCCACTGGGCAGAAAGCCACCGGTGGATATTTCCCGTATCGGCTTTTCCGTGGAGTATACCACAGGTATGTTTTGAAGATTTTTCTCCCGCATCTTTCGTCGTATCACCTTTGCCAGTGGGCATGTATCCGTATTATAGATATTTGAGACACGCAATAATTCCGGATGAAGTTTGTTGGCTGTTCCCAATGCCGAGGCAATGGGAACGGAAAATTTTTGTGCCGTTTCGATTAAAAGAATTTTAGAATCCACAGTATCAATGGCATCAATTATGAAATCAAATTCGGTAAAATCAATTAAATCCACCGTGCTTTCATCAAAGAAAATGGAATTTTTGTAAACAACACTTTGCAAATTTATATCTTTTATGCGAAGTGCGATTGCATCTGTTTTTTTCATACCAATGCAGGAATTCAAAGCACACAGTTGCCTATTCAAATTGGATTTTTCCACCAAATCGGAATCAAACAGATGAATATTTCCCACAAATGATCGAGCAATTCCCTCAGCTGCGGCGGCTCCCACTCCCCCAAGTCCAAAAATCGCCACCGACGACCTTTGTAATTTACAGCGATTCTCTTCACCGATAAGCCCGTCAATGCGGGAAAACTCACCCTCGCCCATTGGAATACTCACGCAAAAAATCTATGTCGGATTTAAATGTGGAAATTTCTTTCATCCAAAAATCCTTTGTTTCAAGGTCAAATCCGGCAAGTTTTCCCACTTCTTCACAGGTCATTTTTCCGGTTTCTTCCAGAATCTTTTTGTACCGAAGAGCAAAATCATCTTTCCACTCCCCTTTCTTACCGTGAATTGCCAAAGCGAACAAACTCCCAAAGGCATAGGGAAAATTGTAAAAATCCAAATCCGGTGAATAATAATGGCTTTTTACCGCCCACATTAAGGGATGATGTCCTATTTCTTCACCGTAAGTATTTTTTTGAGCTCTAACCATTATTTCCGATAATTCATCGGCGGATAGTTCGGAATCTTGCCTGCGATTGAAAACTTCATTTTCGAAGTAATAGCGACAAAGGATGTCCACAAATACCTGACAAGCATCTTGGAGACGGCTTTCCACCAATAAGGCCTTTTCATCAATGTTTTTGCTGTTGTAAATGGCATCACTTTTAATTATTTCTTCCGCAAAATTACTGGCGGTTTCGGCCAAGGTCATGGGATATTGGGAAAAGACCACAGGTAAATCTTTTACGCAATGATAGTGATAGGCATGTCCCAATTCATGGGCCAGAGTAACCACATCACTGAAAGTACCGGTCCAGTTGGAAAGAACACGGGTTTGCTTGTGGGCGGCAAATTCGGTACAAAAGGCTCCACCGGCCTTATTTGGACGAATTTCCCAGTCAATCCATTTTTTATCAAAGGCTTCTTTTGTAAAATCGCCAAAATCCGATGAAAACCGGGAAAATTTTTCCACCAAATAGTTCCGTGCTTCTGTAAATTCCCATATTTTATCCCTTTTGGATGAAACTAATGGTGCAAAAAGATGATGGAACTCAAACTTTTCCACTCCCAAAATTTTACCCTTAATGGACAGATACTCGCGCCACATCGGTAAAGATTCTTCCATGGCTGCAATGAGTGAGTTAAGGGTATTTTCGGTCATCCGTGATTGGAATAGAGTTTTCTCCAAAGGCGATGTCCAGCCACGGTGTTTGTTTAAAGTAATTGTGGCACCCTTTATCTCGTTTAAACAGGCTGCAACTGCATCTTGCACACTGTATAAAAGACGGTTTTCCGCCTCAAATGAGGACTTACGCACCCTTTCATCCGGAGAATAGGCATCATTGCGTAATTCGTTGAAAGTTTTATTCGTTTTTTCGTCCTTTAAGGTTGAAAGAAGTTTTTGTTGCAATCTGGAAAAAGAATCTGCTGCGGAAGATTGAAGTTCAGCGGCCAATTCTTCCATTTCTTCCCCCATGGAATGTTGGGCTTCAATGTGAATTTCTTCAAAAAACAGATTAAATGCTGCCAAATCTTTGTTTTCCGATAGAATCTTTTGGACTTTGTCATAATTTTCGTGGATTTTTTTGTTTATGGCAACGGTTATTGCCCTGTCTTCAACAATGATGGCATCAATTTGCGAAATTGCCTTAATCGCTTCTCCATTGTCCGTATCTGCGGCATATACGGCGTATATGTAGGAATTAAGGGAACTTATAAGGGCAGAAAGTTCTTCTTCAAGTTTAATGAAATCACCCAGCCATTGGGAAAAGTCAATGTCCGAATCTTTAACCGCTTTTCTTTTTTCTTGCAATAGTTCACGGCAACGGGAAAAATCCCCTTTCATTTCATCGGAATCAAATCCGGAATAAATTGTATTTAAGTCCCACCTACCCATGTCGTCCTCAATAGAAAAATGTAATTCGTTCAGTTTGAAGTTTATGCTTTAATTTGAGATAAAGAATCTTTTTTTGAGAATCGTACACATAACCGGAAGCATTGTATTTTTCAAAATCTCGAGCGGAACGATATATCATATTGTGAATTTCAATGGATTTGAATGGGGGAAAATTCCTAAAAATCAAATATTCTATTTCATTTCCGATAAATTCCACAGACAGCACAACGGAATTGGTTCCCGGAGTACAGGTAATTTTTTTGGAAGAATTCCATGCCACAGGTTGAGTGTCTGCGGGAAAGTGCTGCAAAATCTCATAATGGGGGAAGAATAATGCTTCCGGGAACAGCAACAAATAATTTTTGGCAAAAAGTTTCGGATCACAGGTATTATTCATGAAATAGCCGCAAAACAGGCCGTACCCGGCGGCAGAAATTTCCTCATGAAAGGTGAATTTACCAAAGGAAATCATTGACAGTGAAACAGACATTATGGTTTCGGGGGGAACTTCTTCGGCAAAGGATATAACTCCGTCTTTGAAATTAAGTTTTTTCTCAATCATTGTTGCGGCCTTTTCCGCAAATGGCAAAAAGGCTTCGGCTAAATCAGTAAAATTTCGGTAAAGGTCCGAATATGTGAATAAAACTCCTGCAATTTGGGATAAAGTCAGTGTAGCATCTGGAAATGTTGCTTCAGTAATGCTCCGTAAAATATCCATTTCAGAATTGCGTAACAACAGTGAAACAATGGAATAATTATCAAAAACTGCCGGATTACCGTTTTTAATTAAAGTGGGTAACTCGGAGATTTTCAGAGCATCCCGTTTCTCTTCCTCGGTGGATTGATTTATCAAATCCCCTTGAAGTGTGGAAGTCATAAATTTTTCTTCGGAGGAAGTTATATTCAAAGATGGCAACTGCTGATTTTTTTCTGCATCAATGGAAAATCGTACGAAAGTTTCATAAGCAGACAACTCGGCATCAGATGAAGTCATGGAAACAAAATTGCTTTTCATTGTATCCAGACAAGACAGGAAATCGTTTTCCGTTGCGTATTTGGCCGCAAGACTGGATGAGAAGGTAAAATCCGTTTTAGTCGGTGTTGTGGAGAATACCACTTTTACCGGTCTTTCCGCAGTTATGGAAAGGACCGAAATGGGTTTACCGGTGGTATTAAGCCTGGTTTCCATATCTTCATCGGAAATTGAAACCAGGCTCGCTCCCAAGTTTAAAATTCTGTAAGGCAAGGTTATTTTTATACAATTATCGGGAAGAAAGGCACTGATTTCCAAAGTTTCGCTATCTCCTATTTTTACGGGAACAAAATCCACATGTACGTCTCCCGTGAAAAAAATTCGGCTACCGTTTTCTATGGGTGTGGCGGAAACCACACTAATGTTTTCAAATAGGGTTTCCGTGAGATAAATCGTGACTTCTGCATCATCGGATGAAAAAAAATTGATGTTCTTATACTTTAAGTCAAAATGTTTGTCATCACTTAAAGCAAGACGGATAAGACCTATGGTTCTGATGGGTTTTGATTCTCCTGAGAATTGAAAAATATACAGGGCCACCACAGCCACGGCAAAAATCGGAGCCAAAATAAAAAATCTTTTTAAAGATATTGAAAACATAGGTTATTTTATCCGAAATATAAAATAAAAGCAAGTATTTTTTCGAATTTTATTACATATATGTTGTTTTTTTTTTCATTTTGTGCTAGAATTATCCATGAGGGGATGAATTTTGAAATTATCGATTATTTTAACGTTTTTTTTACTTTGTTCGTCAGTTTACGGTGTACAGACCGCGACAGAAGAATTGCCGGATGAGAAAGAACCTTTTTCAGTAAATGCCTTTGTCCTATCCTTGAAATCCACATTGGATGCCCATGGCGTTGATGAAGCCATCAAGCTTTTTTCCACGTTGAATGAAGAAGAAGCATCGTTGGAGCAAATACGCTACCTTCAATCTTCCATGCTTATCTCCGCCAAACGTTACGGTGAAGCACAGGTAATCGCAAAAGAACTCATGGAACTTTCCCCCCAAAACAAAGATTACATTTTCTTAAACATACTCATCTGCAAGGCACGGGGAGACAAGGTGGGGAAAAAACAGCTTTTGGAGCGAATACTCTCCATCGACAAAAACAACCTGGAAGCTCTCACGGAACTTGCGGATGAACAAATGTTAATCAAGAACTATAAAAAGGCCAGGGAATACTATTCCAAAGCCCTAAAAGTAAAGTCAAATTATTCCCCGGCGCTTTTTGGGTTAGGAAAAATAGATTATTATCAAGAAAATTTCGCTGCCGGTAAAAAAACATTCAAACAAGTTTTGCAGGTTGACAACAAAAATAGTTTAGCCTACTCCTATTTGGCAAAAATTGCCATGGAAGAAGATTCCTATTCCGAAGCCGAAGAATACTTGAAGAAAGCAATTAAAATCCATCCGGATAATTATCTGTATTGGTTGGAATTGGGTGAATGTTATCGTGACGGAAATAAAATGAATGAAGCAATAGATGCTTTCACCAAATCCATTGAATTAAACAAGGATTATTTTCTCACCTACCTTTTCCGAGGCAGTGCCTTCGACTATAAAGAAAAATATGTTGAAGCCTTAAATGATTATTTACAGGTTTTAACCATAAATCCCGATTATTACCTAATTTTGGAACCGGCAGGTCAACTGGCATGGAAACTGGAAAAGTGGGCTTTATGCAGTCAAATATACAAACGATTGTATGCCCAAGATCCTAAAAGTGTTTATTATTTATCCATGTATTCCGCATCAATGATTAAAAATGGGCAAAAGTCAAGTTTGAAAACATTCCTTTCACAAAATTTTAAAAATTTCCCAAAGGATTCCGCAGAATATTCCATAACTCGATTATTCTTTGATGATGTTTGGGGAATTGTAATAACACAACGAATTAAAAAGAAAGAAAAAAAGCGGGAACGGGATTATATGCAACTTTGTTTGGCTCTGTACTACGATGCCAACAATGATTGGTACAGGGCCACCTCAATCTACAAAGAAATACATGATACATCAGATGGGAATCCCGTGCTTCAACGTTTCTGTCGATGGAACTTAGACAGGATAGATAACGGTTAAGGCAGAAATTTCCGAAGAAATCACATTAGGACCGGAGGAAGTCCCCCTATGGCCTTGAAAACACAAAATCAACATAAAAATGCAAAGTCATAGTTACAAAATCTGAAATATTTGACTATTCTGATTAACAAAATCACCAAAATGACTTAAAATGGGAGAAATGGGAGAGATCTCCACAAAAAGTAGCTATTTTTACTTTTTTTTATCATACTGTATATTTTAATATACAGTATTGTCTACAAAAGTGTACAAAAAATAAAAATAAGGGTAAAAAAGCCCTTCAATAATTTTTCAGTGTGATATTTTTTTTTATATCACACTTGCACAAAAACAGCCTAATTTGTAAACCACGATATACTTATAGTTTTTTTTCCTAAAATTCAAAAATTTAGGGAGTTTTAGGTGATTTTTCTTGACAAAATCCACAAAAAATGGTACTATTTCGGTACAGTGTTCCGTTTTGTGAGGTATATGGGATGAAGAAATTATTATTTTTACTTCTGATTTTTTCTCTGTTTTTTTCTTGCCAAAACACCGGTAGTTCTTCCAGCAATTCCGATTTCGAGGGATT
>JAFNZQ010000174.1 GCA_017382775.1 Spirochaetaceae bacterium | reverse complement strand
GCTTGGGATTGGCTCACCAAACAAAACAAATCCGAACTATTCCGTACCACGAGATTGATTCGGATTTGTTTTTTATCCGATAAATTTCCGGCGGTAAAAATACTTGAATCGTAAGTATCTGAAAGTTCGTGATATTCAATATGTTCAACTATTTTTGTTAATTTTTGTGCATTGCAACATGTAAAAAATTCTATCCTCAAAACCCCCTTGCATAAATCCCAAAAAAGTGGTATAATGGTTGTGTTAAGGAGACTTTAATGGAAAAATTACAGAAAAATACAAAATGGAAGGGACGTCGTGGTCCCGTTGTTCTTATAATTATGGACGGCGTGGGCTACGGCAAATTCGAAGACGGAGACGCAGTTAAAGCTTCCCGCATGCCCTATCTCAACGCCTTTGAAAAAAATTCACCACATACAAAATTAAAAGCCCACGGAACCGCTGTGGGACTTCCCTCGGATGCCGACATGGGAAACAGCGAAGTGGGACATAACGCCATGGGATGCGGACGTGTCTTCGCCCAGGGGGCAAAACTGGTTTCCGACAGCATTGAAACAAAAAAAATGTTTTCCGCCGAAACCTGGTTGAAACTTTTAAACAATGTGAAGAACAATAATTCCACCCTACACTTTATTGGACTTTGCTCCGACGGAAACGTTCATTCCCACCTGGATCATCTCTACGCCATGTTGGAGGAAGCAGCAAAATTCGGCGTAAAAAAGGTTCGCGTCCATGCCCTTTTGGACGGCCGTGACGTGGACCCAACTTCCGCCTTGGACTACATCAAGCCACTGGAAGAAAAATTGGCCTCCTACGGCGATTACAAAATCGCATCCGGCGGCGGTCGAATGTTTTTAACCATGGATCGCTACGGAGCCAACTGGGAAATGGTGGAACGTGGTTGGAAATCTCACGTTTTGGGTGAAGGACGACAATTTTCCTCCGCCTCCGAGGCAATAACAACCTATCGCAATGAAAATTCCGGCCTCTTGGATCAAGACATGAAGGAATTCGTCATTGCGGAAAACGGCTCTCCGGTGGGTAAAATACAGGACGGCGATTCCGTTATTTTATTCAACTTCCGTGGCGACCGTGCCTTGGAAATAACCGAGGCCTTCGAAAATCCCAATTTCGACAAATTCAATCGCGGTCCGGCACCCAAAATCGAATATGCCGGAATGATGGAATACGATGGCGACCTGCACATTCCCAAGCAATTTTTGGTTGCTCCTCCTTCCATTGACAGAACCGTGGGCGAATATATGACCGCTTCCGGCGTAAAACTTCTGGCAATTTCCGAAACTCAAAAATACGGCCATGTGACATACTTTTTCAACGGAAACAAGTTGGGAAAATTCGACGAAAAATTGGAAGACTACGTGGAAATTAAAAGCGACGTGGTTCCCTTCGAACAGCGACCTTGGATGAAGTGCGCCGAAATTACCGACAAGGTTATCGAAGCCATTAAGTCCGGAAAATACGACCACATTCGAGTAAATTTTCCCAACGGCGACATGGTTGGCCACACGGGAGTTTTCAACGCCGTTGTTTGCTCAATGGAAGCTTTGGACCTGCAACTGGGCAGAATCAAAGAGGCCATTGACGAAGCCGGCGGCATTCTCTGTATCACTGCCGACCATGGCAACAGCGACGATATGTTCGAACACGGCAAGGACGGAAGCGTAAAAAAAGACGACAAGGGAAACGCCAAGGCCAAAACCTCCCACAGCCTAAATCCCGTACCCGGAATAATTTACGATCCGGAATACAAGGGGGAATATTCCAAGGATTTAAACGACGGATTGGGAATTTCATCCTGGGCCGCAACATTGCTTGATCTTTTGGGCTTCATTCCACCGGCGGATTACGACAAAAGCCTTGTAAACATTCTTTGAAAATCCACGGGGAAGGAACCGCATCCGGACCTTCCCCGGATTTTACACAAAATTATTGGTTAATTTTTATTCCCAATATACAGGGCACCTTCCGCTGTAACCAAACACGGTTTTGCAATTTTCCGTTCACAGCCAAGGCAGCGGATCCGCCTCCGTCGAACATAAATGCTTCGTTGCACCCAAGTTTCAAAAAGATTTCCGCCGTTTCCTCAAAGGTCGCACCACGGCTTTCTTGGGGAAATTCCCCTTCAATTACCATGAAATACATGTATTCATCGTTAAATCCCACCGCAGCACGAGTATCATAAACTTCTTTAAACTCTTGGATGATTCCCTTTTTTAATATCTGCCAAAATCCACCTGCCACAAAAATTAAATCTTCCGTGGATGTAACTTCCTGGTTGGGAAATATTTTGGCCGCGATTTTTCCATTTTTCAAAAAAAATCCAACGGCATCATATCTTTCGTCTTTGGGAGAAATTACCCCATCTTTATTTTGCCAAATTCCCACAGGAGTTTTGTCGGAGGTAAAGGGATTTGCATTGATGGCCACTGAAACCTCAGTGTCACGGGCAAAGTCTTTTACATATTGAGTTTCTTTACCATCCGAAGCAACCACGGACAAATGGCGTGATAAATCCACCTGCACCAAATGGACTATCAGCGGTACATCTTTCAGTGTAATCTTTTGGTATGAAATTGACTTATCAGCGTCAAAAGCCACCTCAAAAACAGGAATTCTCTTAACCTGATTGACAGTGGCACATGAAAAGAGACAGATTGATAATAAAAATACGGAAAGGCACCAACCTTTCCGTTTACAAAAATTAATAACCGGCTTTGCTATCGTGGGACTTTCGATTCTTCTTCAAAAGCTTGCGCTGCATAGCCTTGTTTTTACGATTACGAATTGTGGAAGGCTTTTCGAAGAATTCACGTTTTTTCCATTCACGGATAATACCTTCTTTTTCCACCAAACGTTTAAAACGTTTAATCGCTTTCTCAAGGTTTTCGCCTTCATCAACTACGATTTGAGACAAAAAACTCACCTCCTTTTTTTGATGGGCACTGAGAGGATCGAACTCCCGACCCTTTGGGTGTAAACCAAATGCTCTCCCAGCTGAGCTAAGTGCCCTAATTAATTACATTCTATCACAAAAAAAAAATCGTGTCAACAGGTTTTTAAAAAAAACCGCAAAAATTATAAAGAATTTTCCACTTCCGGAGGCGGATTTTTATCTTTTTTGTTTTTTTTCTCAATTTTAGCCTTTGCCTTCGGTTTTCTTTTTGAAAAAAGAACCACAACAATCGTTAAAATAACACCGAAAGAAAAGGCCGCAAATACGGGAATGTAAATGGGAACATCGGAAAAATTCCAAAAAACGAGAGAAATATCCACCACATTGCGCAAATTCACACAAATAAAAGTCATTGTGACAATTACACAAATAACAAAGAGAACCAGACCAATCATGTAACTATTTTACCACGAAAAGTGCTTCCTGTCAAGTCGTTAATTTCGACTTTTACGAATTTTCCCACCAGGGAAGAGGGAGCGGGGAAAACCAAGTGTTCGTCATGTTCAGTTCGACCGATGAGTTCCGCCTCGTTACCTTTGGAAATGCCCTCCACCAAAACCATTTGTGTTTCACCGATTTTTTTACGCATTTTTTCCAAAGAACGATTACGCTGGATTTCCACGATTTTGGCCAATCGGGATTTTTTTGTTTCCTCATCCAGTTGATTGGGCATTTCAAAGGCGCGGGTATTTTCCCGAGGATTATAATAGTACATGAAGGCATAATCGAAATCGGCCTTTTCCATTAGAGAGACGGTTTGGTTAAAATCATCTTCGGTTTCACCGGGGAAGCCCACCAGTATGTCCGTGGAAATGGTACAGGAAGGTACTTTTTCCCGAAGACTTTTGCACAGGTAAAGGTAATGTTCGCCGGTGTACCTTCGATTCATGTCCGCAAGG
>JAFNZQ010000173.1 GCA_017382775.1 Spirochaetaceae bacterium | reverse complement strand
GAAAATGCTTTTGAACCACATAAAAAACTGGGTGAAAACCAAAATGAACGGAATTAAAATCATGGCAAACAGAAAAGTTCTTTTCAAAGGAGAATTTAAAATAAACAGGGAAAACATTTCCACATCTTGACTTTGAATGTTGCGAAAACGCAGAACTATGGCAGAACAGGAAAGAAGCAAAAAAATAAACTTAAAAAGAATGTTTTTTGAGGTGGAAAAAATAACCGAGAACAGGTAAAATACAATGAAAACGGAAAAGAGAGTTAAATTTATCGCCGAAAAAACAAAAACGTTCAAAAGGGAAAAAGTCATAAGTAAAAAGGAGTAAACATAGGATTGTCCCGTAAAATGAATGATATGGCGGAAAAAAATAATAAATGAAAAAAATACTCCCGAAATTGTAAGATTAAGGGAAAGGGTCAAAAAAGCATATTCGTGGTAATCCACAACGATTTTTTTTGCCAAAATACGCCCCAAAATCAGTGAAAAAGTCATAAAAACCAGCATAATTGGGATGATGGGAAGAATTTTTTGAAGGGTTTTCCAATTCTGCAAATTGTCGTTTCGCTGTAAAAAGGCAAAAACGGTGGTGAAAAACAAGGGAAGCCCCAAAAACAGCAAAAGGGTAATCAAAATCATCATTTCAGTTATGAAAAAACAACTATGTGAAAAGTTCAAAACCAAATAATGGGTGTCCATTTCATCGGAAAACCCCCGGGAATAAATCTTCGTAAGTTCATCAATGAAGGCAAGGGACTGATGAGACTGCAAACCGACGCTCACAGCCGAGTGTTTTTTCCGTAATGCCAGGGAAAGCCCCTTGTCAAAACCGGTACTTTCATACCGCTGAAGGAAATTCGCCACAGAGTATGGAACATCTATTTCCAAAAGAGCCTCAACTGCCGCCCTGGTTATAAAAAGGGGAGAAACGTTTCTGTTGGCCGCAGAATAAACCACTGCCTCACCGGACACATTTTTTCGTAAAAAAACTATGGTGGCATTTTCCGTATGGGGAATTGAATCCATCCAAATTTCAGATCCCGGTGGCGAAAAGGTATCGGGTGCGGCAGGGGAGAAACTGTTGGCTGTGAAAACAAAACGCACCGTTTTGGGAAAATCACTCAGTTTTTCACTGATGACTTTCAACTCATTTTCTCCGAAAAAATATTCGAAATCCGATTGGGAAATGAGAAAATTTAGGGACTGGGTGGAAGGCTCACCGAATTCCGCAATTACGTTACAGGGAAATTCCTCGGAACCGCTACGCAAAACCTGCTTTTCACAGTCCAAACCCTTGTTTTTAATAAAGTCAAAAGTCGGATTCCCGTAGGTGTAAAAACTGACACAGAGAAAAAACAGAAAAAAGGAAACTTTCTTAAGAAACTTCATCATCTCACCCGGAAATATTCTACCGAATTTTATCTGAAATGTCAAGAGGAAAGGGAATGAAAGTCAGATTTATTTCTTTAAAATGAATGATTTTTTTTCAAAAAATTCCGTGAGAAACCTTGTATTTGAAACTAATTCGATCGCTATTCTGCAAAGCGTAGTGTGCATATTCAACCTAAAAATGTAAAGTATGCTTTACAAAAAAAAACCAAAAAAAACCGCAAAACAGATGAAAAAGAAAAATCAGAGGATAATTTTTCCGCCGGTGGCATTTTTCACAGTCAGCTGTAATTCCGAAAAATCCTTTTGCGGAATCCGTCCTGTAATTTTCACAGTTTCGGAAAAGTTTTCCGCTAAAATTTCGCAACCCAAATCCAAAAGAATCTTTCTTATTCTTTCATGTTCGTTGTAACTTAACGAAAGGGAAAAATCTTCTTTGGCAATGTATTCTTCCACCCGAGCAATTTCCAAAACCTTTTTCGCACAGTCGGAATAGGCGCGAACCAGCCCACCGGTGCCCAAAAGAGTTCCGCCGAAATACCTGGTGGCGGTAATTAAAATATTTGTAACCTTAGAACCCTTTATAACTTCCAGCATGGGCTTTCCCGCAGTACCGGAAGGCTCACCTGCATCCGATGTGCCCAGGTTTTCCCCCTGCAAACCGGTACAAAAGGCGTGAACCACATGGGTTGCGTCAGAGTATTTTTCCTTTTGCCGTTTTAAAAGATTGCGAACCTCATCCCCACATGTTACGGGAAAGGCCTCACTGATAAAACGAGAACGGCTAACAATAAACTCGGTGCTGCAATAGTCCTGCAGAATAAGCATCATTTACCCATTAAAACTGCCATGGAACGGGAGGGAAGAATGTACAAAGTTTGAACGTTCAAAACTTCCTCATTGCCTTCATCCATGAAATCTTCGGGATAGGGAATGGAAGTGTCAGCAACACGAACCCATCTCCTGCCTTGCTGTGGTGCGGGAAGCTTAACCGTTATGTCGTGGGGAGAAGCGTTTAGCATTATGTAAAAATCGTTATCATTTTCGGTAACATGTTCCTCTCGGTCGTTACCGTCAATGCGGTAGGCCAAAAATTGATTTTGCATATCCCAATCCGGTTTTCGTCCCAACTCATCGAACCATTCAATGTCCGCAATAAGGTTGCCGTCCATGTCTTTTCCGCTGAAAAATTCCCGCCTACGGAAAACCCAATGGCGTTTACGTAAAGCGATGGCCTTTTTTACAAAATCGAAAATTTCACGATTTTGTTCTTTTAGCGACCAATCTATCCATGAAGTGGGATTATCTTGGCAATAGGCATTGTTGTTGCCGTTTTGTGTTCTTCGGAATTCGTCTCCGGCGGTGAACATTGGAGTACCTTCCGCAACCAAAAGACTTAACATAAAGTTTTTAATTTGCCTAATTCGCAAATTTTCTATTTTGGAATTACTGGTCGGTCCTTCAAAACCATAGTTGCTGCTACAATTATTGTTGCTTCCGTCCCGGTTGTTTTCACCGTTTTCTTCGTTGTGCTTTTCGTTGTAACTAACCAAATCGTTAAGGGTAAAACCATCGTGACTGGTTATAAAGTTTATTGAATGATAGGGCTTTCTTCCGGTGTTTAAATACAAGTCGGAACTTCCGGTCATTCTCGTGGCCATTTGGTTGGCAAAATACTCATCCCCACGCCAAAAAAGCCTTACAGTGTCACGGAAACGATCGTTCCATTCCGCCCAACGGCCACCGGGAAAGGAACCGACCTGATAAGCCCCGTTGGCATCCCAGGCTTCGGCAATAATTTTCGTGTTTCGCAATACGGGATGTTCCGCAATTTGCTCCAAAACAGGGGGATTTTCCAAAAGATTTCCCTTTTGGTCCCTGCCCAAAACCGAACCCAAATCGAATCGGAAACCGTCAACGTGCATTTCCGTAACCCAGTAACAAAGACAATCCAAAACGAAATTACGCAAAATCGGATGATTACAGTTAAGAGTATTTCCGCAACCGGAAAAATTTTGGTAGTAACGCAAATTATCGGGCATGAGCATATAATAAATACGATTATCGAAACCACGGAATGAAAAAGTTCTGCCGTGTTCGTTGCCCTCGGCGGTGTGGTTAAAGACAATGTCCAAAATAACCTCAATTTTGGCCTTGTGCAATTCCCTAACCAGTTCCTTAAATTCTCTAACGGCCCCCAAAGGAGACTTATCGCCGGCAAAACTTGCTTTTGGGGCAAAAAAGTTCACAGTGCTGTATCCCCAGTAGTTACAAAGCTTTTCCCCTGTTTTGGGATTTACCCGAAAATTTTCACTTTCGTCAAATTCCTGAATGGGCAAAAATTCTATACTGGTAATCCCCAATTCCTGAAAGTAGGGAATTTTTGAAATAATGTCCTTGTAAGTTCCGCCACCCTCCGATGCGGTAAGACCTTTAAGATGCCCCTCATAAATAATACAATCATTCAAGGGATAATTCAAAGGCTTATCTCCCTGCCAGTCAAAATCATCCTTTGCGGCAATGCACTTGGGAAAACGGGAGCAGTAGTCCTTCTCAAAGGAATCAAAAAGTGAACTGTGGGTAAGGGCCCTGGCATAGGGATCTATGAGAAGGGCATTGTTGTCAAAACGAAAACCCTCGTAGGGGTTTACCTTTCCCTCGGTTTGGTATAGATAGAGAGTGCCGTTTTTTGCATTGCGAACAAAAACGTGCCAAACATCCCCGGTGCGATTTTCCCCGGGGTCAAATTCAAAAACAGAAGAGGGGTGGTCATCATTGGGATTTTCGAAAAAAAGTAATTTTACTTTCGTGGCATTTCTTGAAAAAACGGCAAAGTTAATTCCGTCGGATTTTACCGTGGCGCCAAAGGGCATTGGGTTTCCCCGTTCAAAGGTCATCATTTCTATATTTTACACTAAAATAGAGGATTTGTCAAGGAAATAAATGAAAAAAACATTGAAAAAATTTGAATTTTAAAGTAAAACACACTTAGCATTTTTTATAGATTTTTGTATAGTTGGTTTATTTTTTTTTAGTTTTGGGCGTTCCCCCTTGCTTAAAAGCAAGGGGTCGGCTGTTCCGCCCTTCGCTAAACGCTCATTCCTCCACTGCGTTCCGGAACGCCTTCGGCGGGGCTCCATAGCCTAACGCAAGCACAATGTGCCTTTGGCACATTGTGCTTTCCGACCTTAACTTGCAGATGCAATGATTGTCAGAAAAGAAATTACTGTTTACGCATTTTTTCCAAATCCGTTTTGTAACACCACTGGGATGCGGTAAGATTTCCGAAAATGTACTTCGTGGAAGCAGATTCGCACATGGTGTAAAGTTCGTCGTCCAACATAATAATTTCCTCACTCATTGGGGCAATTTCATAGTCGTAAGTCATGGAAGAACTGTCCAAGGAGTAAATTGGAACGGGTAAACCCAAAAATACGCCGTCGCCGGTCTTTGTGAGACTGTTAATATCGTATTCCTTAATGTGGGAAAAAGACATTCCGTAGGATGTGGAAAGGTAAATTTTGTCATTGGTGAAACAAGTGCCTTGTACCTTGCCCGTAATGGAATAGGCACGTCGTGGAATTCCGTTGGTTCCGAGAGGATATTGGGGGTGCAAGTCGTATTCAAGCATTATGGCTTCATTTTTATCTCCGGAGGGAGTGGTAATCTTGTGAGTGTCCAAGGTAATGTATTTAGGCTCGTCGCAAAATTCGCCGGCAATGAGCTTGTTGCCGTAAACACTGACAAAAGAGTTGGTAACATAGTCAGTATCGGAAATTTTTGTGTTTATTTCTCCACGCTGCTTTATCTTATCTTGGGACTTTGCGGATAAAATATCCTTGTATGAATAGACTAAAATGCTTGTTTCGTGGGCAACATAGATTAGATTATTGTAAAGAGCCACACCACCAAAATGCCCGGTGTAATCATTTCCATCATTGTCCAGCAATGTTACATACTTGAGATTTTCACCGGTTTTTCTGTCCACCAAATAAAGACGGGCAGGGGAATTGTCCTTCATGTAGCCTGAAACCAAAAAGTAATCGTTTTTTTTGTCGTAATCAAATCCTTGAGGAACAATACCCTTGCCGATATCGGGAATGCGGAAGGTTCTTTCGCTGGCAATATAGTAATCAATAACACTAAGACGTAAAAAGGCAATCAGGCCACCCAATACGAAAAGAATTAGGCTCAAAAAACCAAAAACCGCTACCAAAATTTTCTGTTTAACAGACAATTTTTTCTTCACATCGCTCATAAAATTTTCCCCCTTTTTGCGATAGGAAAGTAACTAATGATAACACATATTTAAAGTTTTATCAATAGAAAAATAACAGAAAAACCGGTATTTAGTAAAAAAAAACATCCCATGTTCCAAATCCGTAATTTTACCTAAAATCATAATTTGCAAGGTTTG
The DNA here is from genome assembly GCA_017382775.1 of Spirochaetaceae bacterium. Classification (GTDB taxonomy): domain Bacteria; phylum Spirochaetota; class Spirochaetia; order Treponematales; family Treponemataceae; genus RGIG268. The sequence goes on along the minus strand of JAFNZQ010000173.1, from coordinate 1,200 downwards.
ACTTTTGTTGTGCAAATTACTGTATACAAATTTGTTATAAAAATGTAAATCATGGTTTACATAATGCTTTCCCAAGGGCGGTTTTATACATTTTAATAAATAAAATTGAAAAACAATACAGACGTTGACAGGTTCATAAACAATGTTAAAATGAAAGCATAATTACATTCGTAAGAAAAGAATTACGGAGGTGGGCAATATGGATAAAAATTTGTATAAGAATATGAATAAAATACAAATAAAACACCTATTGACAAAGGAGGATATAGACGTGTTTTCTACTAACCTTGCAGAATCCTTTCAAGACTATTCCCTTTTTGAATATTTCTGTAATATAGTATTTCGAAAATGAAAACCTTTTGGACGGTTACCTTAAAAACATTTTCAGATAAAATCTTTTTTAAATTAAGGGGGAGCCGGTTTTTATTCACAAACAAGTCGCCGGTGGCCGTTTTTTAGACGAGTTCTGTCCTGTTTCTTGGGAATTCTAAACACTTTTACTGTTAAAATATAAATCGTCGGGGCAAATATCTTGACCGTCCGGCCATTCAACATTAAACCCATTTGTTTTTACTGCAGCAAAATAATCTTTTGAATTTAATTTTCCAAACCAAGAACCTGTTATATAGGGCTTTACATCAAAGACTTTTTTTTCTCCATTATCAAAACTAAGGACTAGTTTATAATCATCTTTTGGAATTGCATTTATTACTGTTGGACGTAACATTTTTCACTCCTTATTTTAAAGGTTCTATCTTAAAAAATTGCTCGCCTTCAGATAAAAGTTGCCAGTCTGCAAGCAACTCATCCTTGTGAATTTCTATCCATGCTTCCACCAATTTTCTTTTTGAAATTTGGATAGATCCTTCCAGTTTTTCACCTTCAAAAGAAAAAACAGATTCTTCCTCTCCGCAAATTACATGAATATGGGGAACATGATGCTTCCCGCCTTTTTCACTTTGCATGCGTATTATAATTCCATAAAACATTGACAAAACAGGCATTCCTTTCTCCTTTTATAATTATAACATTTTTTAAGCATTTTAGCAAGATCTTTAATCACTTTTAAGCAACTTAAATTGTCATGACATGCTTGGCTACATTTGATAGTAAATTTGGAGTAAAATCGGTTTTAAGATCATCAATACCGGCAAATTGTTTGTGAAGAGTATGGCTTGTGGGATTTATATAAAAAATATG
>JAFNZQ010000172.1 GCA_017382775.1 Spirochaetaceae bacterium | reverse complement strand
CCTTGGGATTTTGCAAGCCCGAATACCGCGACGATGTTTTTTCTGTTTTGAATGACTACGGTTGGTGTACAAGTCCCTGTCACGAAGCGGTGAATGAGAAAAAGGCTTTTCCCCAAAAACTTATGGAAGAAATTAAATCCGATAAAAAGCAGCAAAGCAACAAAATTCGTTTGGTTTTACAACGGGGAATGAATGTGAATATTGTGGAAGAAGTTCCCGAAGAAGCGGTTTTGGACGTGTTGCGGTGACAAATTTTCCCATAAAAAAATATTTTGATTATGCAGCCACATCTCCCCTCAATGAAGATCTGTTTCTTCAAAGTTACGAGAAATTTAAATCCGCCATGGCAAATCCATCCAGTACCCACGGCGAAGGAATACGGGCAAAAAAATTACTGGAAGAGGCTCGACAATCCTGTGCCGATTCCCTGGGGATAAAGCCCGGCCAAATTGTCTTCACTTCCGGAGGAACGGAAAGCGATCATTGGCCTTTTTTGTCACTACTGCAACGACCTGCCGGTGAAGGGGGAAAACGAGGTTCCATTTTGGTTTCCGAGACCGAACATGCTGCGGTTAGGGAACAGGCCTTTGTTATGGGAAAACAAGGTTTTGACATAATAACCGTACCTCCCACCGCGGATGGCATTATCACCGCCGAAGCCGTGGAAAAAAGATTACGGCGGGACACGGTGTTGGTGTGTGTGCACTGGGTAAATAACGAAACAGGTGCCATCCAGCCAATTGCCGAAATAGGAAAAATGTTGAAGGACATTACATCCGGAAAGGCAAAATTCCATGTGGATGCAGTTCAGGCGGTGGGAAAAATCCCCTTTGTGTTTGACAACAATATTTCATCGGCAGCCATAAGTGCCCACAAAATCGGTGGGATGAGAGGTTGCGGAATTTTGTTTTTGCAAAATAGACAAGAGGCTTTTTTGCGTGGTGGAGGACAAGAAGGTGGATTACGTTCCGGAACCGAAAATGTTTTTTCCGCATATAATCTTTCATTGTGTTTAAAAGATGTGATTGCAAAGCAAGAAAAAAAATACGGACCGCAACAGGAAATTTTGGAAAAATTCATAGTCGGCTTAAAGGAACTTAATTTTTCCGTAATTCCCGAAAGCCGAGCAAGTAATCCACAACTGTTTTCACCCTGGATTTTACAGGCTGCTTCTCCAAAATTGCCGGGACAGGTGCTTGTTCGTGCATTAAGCGAACAGGGATTTTACATTTCCACCGGTTCGGCCTGTTCTGCCACAAAAGAGTCTCGTCCCGTTTTGAAGGCAATGAATGTGCCTCCAAAAGTTTCCTTAAATGGTGTGCGATTTTCCTTCGGATATGAGACCTCCCTTGAAGATGTAAATTCACTTTTAGATGCTTTACGCAATATCTGATTTTCAAAAATTTTATAAAATAACCGTGTAGATTCTTAACTTTTTCACCATATATATCCAGTAAAATCCCTTTGGAGGTATGTGTGAAATATTTCTGTGTTTTAATTTTTATCCTTTCTCTTTTCTCTTGTGCGGAAAAAAATGTTTTTGCTTATCGAAAATTCTACAACAAAAATCATGATTCCGAAAATTTTGTGGAGTTACTTTCCGAATACGAAAGGAATAATCCCACGTCATTTGAGGCAAATGTGGATTTGGCTCGATACAATTTATATGAGGGCAATATAGAGGCTTCAAAGAAGTTTGCGGAGCGGGCCGATTCGTTAAAAAAATTTTCCGCCGAAGATTCCAAGGGCAGAGAAAGTAAAGCAATGTTGTGTGCCATGCAATCTTATTTTGCCGTAATGGAAAACAATCCCGTCGAGGCAAGGAAAAAAATCGAGGAAGCATTATTCCTGGATGATAAAGACGAATTCAAACTTGTTTTGGCAAACATTGCTTTCTCAGAGGGCGATAAGGAAAAATCCCTCAAATTATACAATGAATGTTTCGAGACCAATCCATCACTTTTAAAAACCCAAGATTTTTTTCCATATTTATCTCTCATTTCGGAAAGTCATTATGAAGAAGACTTTTCCAAAATTATTGATGCAGCATTGTCTAACGGCAATTATGCCTTGGGAATTGGCAGTTTATGCGGAAAGGTTTGCGACAATGGCGGTGATTTTTCATCGTCTATGTTATATTCCTTTTTGGATTTCGAATTTTTACGGGGGCAGCTTGATGGGAATGAAAATGCGGCTTTAAAAGATTTTTTTGAAGAAGTCATAAACAAAAATGAAGTATACGGAAAAACTTTTGATTTTATAGGGGAATATGTTGCAAAAAATGATTTGAGTGAATTTTACATAGAAAACACGGGAAATTTTGTGGAAAAATACATTACATTGAAAAATCGCTGTGACCGAGGAATTGCATCTTCCGGTGATTTTCTCGAATATATTGCCTTG
>JAFNZQ010000171.1 GCA_017382775.1 Spirochaetaceae bacterium | reverse complement strand
CGGGGCCGTTCATGAGCATTTGCACCTTTCCGTCGATTTTATCTATGCGTTTTTCCAAGGAGCGGGACAGTGCAATACCCTTTTCAAACAGAGCCAAGGCATCTTCCAAAGAGACTTGCGGATCTTTTATGGAATCGGAAATTTCTTCCAATTCCTTTAATTCATCTTCCAAGCTTTTCATTTCTTTTTCTTCTCGTAGGGTGTGTCACACAGGGGCAAGTCAAAGCGGCGTTTTCCGTCCAAACGGTAATAGGCTTCCGCAATGGCCGGAGCGGTGGGAATTGAGGTGATTTCACCAATTCCGATGGCGCCACAGGCCTTGTCCAAACCGGCTTTTTCCACAACAATGGCTTGTATTTCGGGAATTTGGTTTGAACGGAAAAGCCCCAAGGTTCCAAATTTAGCCGTGGGGCGACAGTTGTCGTCAATGGGGAATTGCTCCGTGAGGGCGTATCCCATGGACATAACCACACCGCCTTCGATTTGGCCTTCAACGGAAACGGGGTTGACGGCCTTACCCACATCATGGGCGGCGACGATTTTTTTGATTTTGCCACTTTCCTTATCCAACACACACATTTGGGTTGCGTAACCGTAGGCAACGTGGGATACGGGATTGGGAACATCGGCGCCCAACTTGTCTGTTGCGGCCAACCATTCTCCGTAAAATTCCTGTCCCACCAAGTCGGAAAGTTTTTTGCCGTTTAAGGCTTCGCAAAGTTTCTCGCAAGCACGACGGCAAGCCTCGCCGGTGATAAGTGTTTGTCGAGAGCCGGATGTGTCACCGGAATCCGGTGCAATCCATGTGTTGCTTCGTTCATACACGACTTGATCACGGCTAAGGGGCGTATTTGTGCAAACCATTTGCATCAAAACCGTTCCCAATCCCTGGCCGATACAGGATGCGCCACTGTAAATGTGCACCTTTTCGTCTTTTTCCACGATTAGTTTGCATCGTCCCCAGTCGGGCAAACCGACACCAACGCCTGAGTTTTTCATTGCACAGGCAAGTCCCACAGGCTCGCCGTTCTTTACGGCTTCATCGTATTGGGGCTTGATGGCTTCCAAGGTTTCGGCAAGGCCGGTTTCGGGACCGACGATTTGTCCGTTGGGCAAAACCCCACCCGGTCGGATTGCGTTGCGGTAGCGAATTTCCCAGGGAGAAATTCCGATTTTTTCCGCCATCATGTTCAAAAGGGATTCGATTGCGAAACAGGTTTGAGTTACACCGAAGCCGCGGAAAGCACCTGCGGGCGGATTGTTGGTGTAATAGGCCGTTCCCTCGATTTCGAAATTTTCGTAGGCGTAGGGACCTGCGGCGTGGGTACAGGCGCGTTCCAAAACCGGTCCGCCCAATGAGGCGAAGGCACCGGTGTCGGAAACAACACGGGCTTTCACACCTTGAATAATTCCCTCTTCGTTGCATCCCAGTGTAAATTCCATGTCGAAGGGATGGCGTTTCGGATGAACCAAAATGGATTCGGCACGGGAGAATTTAACCTTTACGGGCACCTTGCAAACGTAGGCTGCCAAGGCTGCGTGGTGCTGGGTGGACATATCTTCTTTGCCACCGAAACCGCCACCCACCAACTGGTTTTCCACACGAACCATGTCGTGGGGAAGTCCCAACATTGCGGAACATTCGTGCAATGTGGTGTGTGAACTTTGGTCGGTGGAAAGGATTTTAATTCCGCCGTCGCTTTCGGGAAATGCCACTGCACATTCAGGTTCCAAAAAGGCGTGTTCGGTCCAGGGTGTGGTAAAATGCTCAGTTATAACATGGGCCGAATTTTTAATAGCCTCGGCAGCGTTTCCTCGGGAAACATGGCGATAGGCCTGAACGTTGTTTTCGTCTGTTTCGAAAACCAATGGTGCATCCTTAGCCGCAGCTTCCGTGGGGTTATGAACGGCAGGCAATACTTCGTATTCAACCTTCACCAGTTTTTTTGCTTCTTCAAGGATGCACTGATCTTTGGCTACAATCAATGCAATGGCGTCGCCCAAGTAGTGGGTAATTTCGCCTTCGGCAATCAATGTGGGCTGATCTTTCTTGATGTGTCCCACATTCACCTGACCGGGAATGTCCTTGGCTGTAATGACTTTCAACACGCCTTCCAGTTTTTCCGCTTCGGTGAAATCGATTTTTTTAACACGGGCGCGAGGATGCTGGGAACGCAGGGCGCCGGCATAGTACATTCCTTCCATATAGATGTCGTCGGGATATTGGCCGGTTCCGCAAACCTTTTCTTCCACATCCAAACGGATGGGGGAAGTTCCCAAGGTCCAATCCTGATTTTCTTCGGGGATTTTACCTTCTTTTTTCAACTTGGCTGCCAATTTTACCGCTTCGAAGATTTTCACATAACCTGTACAGCGACAGTAGTTGTTTTTCAATGCATCTCGGATTTCATCCTCTGTGGGATCTTCATTTACATCCAAAAGGGCTTTGGTGCACATCACCATTCCGGGAATACAGAAGCCGCACTGAACGGCACCGGCTTTTCCGTATGCGTAAGTGAACAGTTTTTTCTCGAAGTCCGAAAGGCCTTCCACAGTTAAAACCTGCTTGCCTTCCAGCTTGTCAGTTTGAGGAACGCACGCCTTTGTGGGTTTCCCGTCAATGAGAACGGTACAGGCACCGCAAGCACCTTCGGCACATCCGTCCTTTACGCTTGTCAACTTTAATTCATCCCGTAAAAATCGCATCAGTTTTGTATTTTTTTCCACTGTGACCGATTTTCCGTTTACAAAAAATGTCGCCATAATATCTCCTATTTTAAATCATTTCATTGTATCATGGAAAAACGTTTCTGTCAAGTTTTTTTCAAAAAATTTTATTTTGTATGCAACCTGTAAAAAATAATGTCGTCGATTTCTTTCTCGGCCACGAAGATTTATGCTGGGAGTTGGGAGCCTCGAGCTAACTGGTTCGGTGTGGTTGGAGCGAGCGAATTTGTGGCGCGATGACGGATTGCAATACGGATTTCTTCCCATCTGACGATTCTCACGGTTTAGGGGGCGTGAGAATTTAGGGGGCGAGAAAATCGGTGGCGACTTTGCCAAGGTTTTGGTGAGAAAGAACCTTATGTTGCGTTTTCTTTTTTTACATACTTTTCAAATTTTTCAATGAAATTTTCAATATAATTTTTAGTTTCAGAAATATCGATATTTTTTCTGTAATCATTCTTCGTGTTATTGAAAAGTTTAAATCCTTTCATCTCCCCCATTTCTTCAAGAATATTTTTTATAAAATTTTCATCTTCTATTTCTTCTTGACATTTGAACGTTACCACTGTTTCATCATCTGCTGGACAAATTTCAAATTTTATGTCATATTCGCGATTCTTAATTTCGCAACGGGTAAAGGAAAGAAGCCACCCTTCCCAAATGGAGCAATTCTTGAAAGGGCCCTTTTTATCTTTAAAAATGCCTAAATACTCATCTAACCTACCCTCCGGTCTGTCTTCCCAAGGATAAATTTCATTTTTTAGATTACCAAAAGATTCAGAAATTTCTCTTTCTATTTCTTCGATTTTATTGAGCTTTTCCTTTCTTGACAGATTGTCGTCAATATTTAAAATCTTTAAGAGATCTTCACTCATGGCCTTGTTAAACTCCTTTTCGCTTTTTCGTATCCCGAAGCGACCTTCGAGATAATCTATGTATTGAAAAATTGCGGATTTTAAAACACTTTCTTTACTGAAACCGAAATTATCGAAAATTTTATGAAGAAATGGCAAGATGTCCTCTCGATAATTTACTTCAATATATCTACCTTGATTGTGGACGTCTTTCCAATCAAGCATTTCTTTCGCCTTGGGAGTCAAACTGTAATCTGATACTTTTTTGACACCGTTGTAAGTCAAATAAACAACAAAAATATTTTTTTCATTTATTCCATCGTTTTTTGCGGATTCTATATATCGTTGAATTTGTTCCTTTTGATCCTCGGCCCAATTGATTTTGTTTTCAATTATAACAGCTACTTTTGCTGAATCGGACCGAATATATCCATCGATATATGCAAACTGACCTGTTATTCTATAATCGTCAAGGAGAGGAATCTTTTGATTTGGAAGTTTTTCATTTAACTGATTTAAAAATTCTTCAAGAATAACCTTTTTTTCCCCCAAGTTATAATCCAACAATTTCAGCAAAATTCGTGTATGGGCATTTTCGTCGGCATGAAGTTCATCAATTATATTAAGATTATAGCGAAGCAATGAAGCATTTTTTTCTTTTTTGTCAAGAAAGTTTTTTATGAATTCATAAACATCCATTTATTTATTTCCCTCAGTATTGTT
>JAFNZQ010000170.1 GCA_017382775.1 Spirochaetaceae bacterium | reverse complement strand
TTAATCAAGTGAAAAGAAGGTTTTCCATCGCGATAAGTAGGCTTTTCATCGAAGAAACAGTCTGAAGTCTGGGCAAGCAGATTGCCATCCGGGTCTAGCAATCCTGCACTGATGAAAGCATATTGATCCAACTGTTCTGTGTGAATAAAGGTAATTTCATCGGGCAAAACGGGCTGAATCCGCTCGTAATTATCGTAAATGAAAAATTCGGTACGTTTAAGGCAGTAAAAAATCTTTTTTACGATGTGTTTCAAATAGTCCAAGTTGCGATCAGCTTCGTTAATGACCTGTTCCCAGTCCCATTGGTCAACGTAAATGGAATGGATGTTGTCAATGGAATCGTCGCCGCGAATGGCGTTCATGTCTGTGTAAATGCCGAAACCCCGTTGTAATCCCAACTGGGTAACGCGAACACGTTTCCATTTCGCCAGGGATTGAACCACTTCCATTTGCATATCGTTCATGTTGCCCACATTGAAGCGAACGGGACGCTCCACTCCGCTTAAATCGTCGTTAAGTCCACGTCCCGAAGGAACAAACAAGGGTGCAGTGACACGGGTCAAATTCAATTCGGTGGAAAGAGTTGTTTGAAAAAAATTTTTGATGAGAACAATGGCATGTTCCGTCTCTTTCTGTGACAAAAAACTTTTATATCCTTGAGGGATTATTAAACTCATAAAATTCCTCCGAAATGATTTTACCACAATTTTTATTTCATGTCAAGTTTTTCGAGAATTTTATGGGGAAATTTATTCCTATTGACAAAATTTTATAAATCCGATAAAAAAATATTATGGCTATAAAGGATGAGCAAATAGTTTTTTTTGAAAATCGCATTTCGAAACGATTCAAACACCTGAAAAAGTGGGCAATTCGTGAAAACATCGGGGCCTTTCGCCTTTACGATCGAGACATTCCCGAAATTCCCTTACGATTGGACTTTTATTCCGATAAAAACCCGAAAGAGGCCCAAGGAGAAAACCGTTTTGCGACCCTTACTCTCTTCCAACGCCCCTACGAAAAGGATGACGAAGAAAAATGGTTCGCCGAAATGAAAAAATCCATGACAGAAACCTTGGAAATTCCCGAGGAAAACATTTTTTCAAAAATCCGCAGTAAAAAACGAGGGGCAGATCAATATGAAAAATTTTCCTCCGCTGCCAAGGAAATTGTGGTTTCCGAGGGAGACGCCCGATTCCTCATCAACCTGTCCGATTACTTGGACACAGGACTTTTTTTCGACCTACGCCTTTTGCGACAACGGCTTCGCAGTGAGGCCACCGGAAAGCGGATTTTGAACCTTTTTTGCTACACCGGATCTTTTTCCGTATTTGCCGCCTTGGGTGGTTGCAAAAAGGTCACATCCGTGGATTTATCGAATAATTATATTTCATGGGCGAAGAGGAATTTTCATCTCAACGGAATTAAGGATGCTGTGGGTGATTTTGTCAGCGGAGACGTTTTGGAATTTCTACAAGAGAAATCATCCCAAAAGTATGATATAATCATTTTGGATCCGCCAACCTTTTCCAACTCAAAACGGACGGATACGGTTTTGGACTTGAACCGTGATTGGCCCGAATTGTTGAAACTCTGCGAAAAAAAACTGGCTTCCGGAGGGAAAATTTACTTCGCAACAAATTCGAAAAAATTACGTTTTGAGACCGAAATGGTTTCGGAAACTCTCCAAGTCAAAGAAATTTCCCAAAGGTTGATTTCACCGGATTTTGAAAAACGTCGAATCCCCCAAGTGTGGGAAATCATTTCGTGATTTTACCGAGGCGTGTTCGTTCTGGCAATGGCATCCAAAAAACTTTGCATTAAAACAAAGGCTTCCGGGGTTAGGCTTTCGGCGGTGTCATTTCCGGTGTGAATCAGTTGCCATGTTTCGGGAAGGATTTTCAGCAATTTTTTATCACCCAAATAAAGGTTTTTTTGGGTAATGTGTTTGCATTGGGATTGGACTCTCAAACGTTTTGCCTCGTCGGAAGGAAGAACTGCCACGGCAACGGCAGGAATTCGCACAGCCAAAAAGGCCGCATTGTCGCTGTAAGGCACAGGTAGGGAATAAAAATTATTTGGCATTGTGGTTTGAGCCAGTTTTTGCGCTCGAGTGAGCAGATCGGCAAAGCCTCGCTCAAAATCCAGACCGCCTTCCGTGGTTTTTCCCGCGGTGGATATGACCAGGGCATCTCCGCGACCACAACAGTCAAAGACAAAAACGTCATCGCTGACAATATTCAGTTCACTGAAACGTTTTGCGATTTTGTACGTTCCTTGGTCCTCCAAATGCCCCAACTCTTCGCTGTCGGCAAAAATAATGCGAACATTATGGACTTCGGCAGTGTGCATCAGCCGTTCAGCCAACAGCATCAACTGAAAAACCGCCGCGGAATTATCGTTGGCACCGGGTGAGCCGTGGGTTCGGTCGTAATGGGCAATTAGAGTCTTGACTTTGAAGGCCGAATTGTAGCATTCTCGGCGTAACTGAACGTAGATGTGGCGACTCCCATCAATTACAATGGTGGAATTTTCAATTTTGTGAAGATCCAACCATTTTTCGATGAAGTGAGCCCTATCCACATCGGGTTTAAGAAATTCCAGAAATCCGGCAGGTAAAAAATCAGTACTCAAAGTCGCACTACCCTTGTTTTAGTGAGGACTTCGTTACCATCTTCCGTAATTAAAACGTCATTTTCGTAACGGCAACCTCCGATTTTTTCGTCATACAATCCCGGCTCCAATGAAAAAACCATTCCTTTTTCGAAAATTACCTCCGAGGTGGGCGTAACGCGAAGTCCATCGTGTACATCCAGCCCAATGCTGTGTCCCAAACCGTGGGGCATGGTCAAATTGTGCTTGGCGAATAATTCATCCACGACCGATGCAGCATTTTTTGCAGGTTGACCGGGCAAGTATTGGGCCAAGGCCAAATCGTAGGCTTGAAGAACCAAGTTAAGGCGAGATTCCTGTTGGAAATTAAGGTCGCGTGCCACGGTGACTGTCACATCGCTGGCATATCCACCGTAGTTGACGCCAAAATCCAATATGGAAAGACCGGGACTACCAAAAGCACCGTTTGTGTAACCGGGAAATGCGTGAATGGCAAAACTGCGTTCCGGCCCTGCAACCAAGGTGTCAAAACTTGTTCCGTCACAACCCAATTTGCGACATTCTTTTTCAATAAACAAGGCCACATCACTTTCCGTGGAAAGTTCCCGAGCCGTCAATTTTTTTTCCAAGGAAGATACAATTTCGTCGGTGATGGCCGCAGCCTTTCTCATAACCGACAATTCTTCATCGCTTTTTATGTGGCGTAAACCGTGAACGTACTTTTCCGAGGAATCTTCCTTGCATTGCAGAGTATAATCCCCCAAAAAATTTTTCAGCTTTTCAAAGGCCGGAACCGTTGTCGTGGGGGGAAGGTCGATTACGGCCTTTTTCGGAAAATTACCCATGGAAACGATTTCGGAAATAGCCCTATGACTTTGCCGACCAAATTTATTCAATGGAACAACTGTTTCGGAAAAGGCCATTTTCTTCGCCAAAATTTCATCCCAGGGTACCAAAACGGAAGTTCCGTCATTGAAAATTCCCAAAATGGCGTCCGTGGGATGACCGCAAAGATAGCGAAGATTGGAATTTCGCCTTCCTTCAAAATCCTCAACAATTACGAGAGAAATTTCATTTTTGTGCATATATTCCGCAAGTTTTTTGCGGCGTGACACAAAAATATCATTGTTCATATACGGTCTCAAATATGAGTAGCGGAACCTTTTCCCCATCCAAAAAAGTTGCGCCACCGTTGTTTTCCAAACGGATGAAACCTGTGCGCATTATGGAATTGAGGAAGGCCGATTCCGCCCGGGAAGCCTTTTCGTCTCCGGAAGCGGCCAAGGTCATGGGACCTTCGGAAAAAGTAATGGGATAGTCAAAAACGAAGGTGGATTTCCCCAAATTGTAGCCTAAATTAAGGGAATTGATTCCCGTACTGCCGTTCACCCCACCGTCTGCTGTAAAAACAAGGTAGGGAATTTCCGATGAACTTACATCCACAAAGGTGGAATCCTGCTCACTGTAATATTGCTTCAAATTAAGCCGCAATTTTGCAATGTCAAATCGAATGTATTTCAGTTCCAAACCGGAGCCGCTGAAAACTATGGTATTTTCATCCGGTGTTGCAACGGAGGTAATCCCGGAAAAGGCATCCATGAAGGTTTGTTCACCTTCCATTAAGGCAGGGTTACCGGCCATTCTGGTGGAACCAACCTGAATGGGCTGAACAATTTTGTTTCCGTTTAACTCCAAGTTTCCGAAAAAGGTATTCACTCCGGAAAATCCGTTTATTGACAAAAACTTTCCCCCTGCCCCATTTTCATCAGTGTTAAACTCAATGTTGAGGAAGAGACAGGCGGATGCAATGTCGGTTTTGCCACTTTTTGCTCCCACCAAAATCCAGTGATCTGTCAGATTTTCAGGTTCAAACTTTTTTCCGGCACATCCCGTAAAAGCGAGAAGGAAAACAGCAAAGATAATAATTTTTTTCATAGACACTCCTTATATTTTGACAAAACCTTAAAAGAAAACTTCACTTTCAAAGCAAATTTCGTCACCATTTTTACCCACAACAACAATTTTACCCTCGTCCCTGTTGTAATTTTTACAAACCGTCAAGGAATCACCGGCTGCGGCCTCTTTTGCAAAATTGATTCGTATGTCGGTTATTTTATCCTGCAAATCATCGGGGATGGCGTCGGTGATGAAATCCCCGTAGCGGGCGTTGTTCAAATGCCCGTTGGCATCCATGTCGGAATAAAATATTTTTCGCAAAGTGCAATTGTTTTCGTCTTGAAAATCCACTGAATCAATGTGGATTTTTCCCGGTGGAATCCAATCGACTTCAGTTGCGAAAGTGGGATCAGGCCGCAAAGTAAAGGCTGAAGTTCGAAGGATTTTTCTGGTCTTCAAATCCACCACAATCCACAGGGAATAACCGGAAACCAATTTTTCGCCGGTTTCGCTATCGTAAATGACACAATAGCGGGTGGTTTGCAAGGGCATCGGCGCCTCTTCCCGAGTGCAAATTTTCATACTACCGTTGGCTTTTGGCCATTTATGAATGCGAAAAGATTGTCGAGAAAGCAAAATTGCAATATCGTGACTTTTCAAAACGTGCCATGAAAATCCCCGTCGGCAAAAATCTTCGGTGGCGGCATCGCTGGTGAGACGAAAAAGCTCGTAAATACTCATTTGATGATGAGTGTTGCATTGGCAAAACGATAAAAGTCCTTCACTGCAGAAAAAACCGTTTTCATCAAAATAGTGGCGAAAAGTTTGTTCCATCATTTTTTTCTCCCAAAAATTTTTGCAAAAAATTTTTTTATGGCAATTATAATTCGCATAAAAAATGATGGATTCCGCAATCTGTCCAAGCGATTATATCCTGCAAGCAAATCCGCCTCGTCAAAGGGTTTGCGTTGCAGATTTTCCTCAATTTCCAATTCCAACAAATCCGCAGCATCGTCCACATCCACAATGTGGCTTTCAATTTCGGTCCAACCCAGTTTTTTCGCCGCTTCCAGCCGCCGCTGCCCCGCAACCAGTTTGCCTCCGGTGGTAATCACAATAGGTTCAATCTGACCGTATTTTTTCAAACTTTCCGCCAAGGCGTTTAAATCTTCCAATTCTCGGCGTACACGTTTGTTTACTCTTATGTCTGCGATTTTTACCTTCATGTCAACCTCACTCAAATAAGAAGTTTTCTTCAATGGCCGACGGATCGGAAATTTCATCTTCGATTTTACTGTCTTTGTCCTCGTCCTTGGACTGTTTTCCCTTTTTCGGTTTTTGTACCTTTTCGATGGAATCCAAGGTAAATTCATCCAAGAAAGACAAATCCACCATAATTTCGTCTTCCGAAACTTCATCCGATTGCAAATCCACATAGAAACTTTCGGAAGCGAGACGTTCCACACCGGTGTTGCTGGCCTCTTGACGATTTATGTGAAGTTCGCAGGTATGAGTCGGCTGGGTTCCTTTAAGGAAGTACTGATTCGTGGTGTTTTTTCCGCAAGCCGCAGTGGGAAGATTTCCGGAAACGGAACAAACGGTGAGGCGTGCCAAGCCGGATTGAGGTTTCACAAAGGTTTTGTGGGGATAATCCTCGTTGGCAATACGCATAAAGTCGCCGATTGCCGGACCTGCAAGGGTGGCTCCGGTGAGGCTTGTTCCCAAGGATTCGCCGGGTTTGTCAAATCCGAACCAAATTGCAGTGGACAAATTGGGCGTATAGGCCACAGCCCAGGCATTGGACCAGTTTTGCGTGGTACCGGTTTTTCCCGCAATGGGAACGGTCCGTTTTGTTCCGTCTTCGTCCTTATAAACCAGTTTCGTTCCGTATTGAGTTCCGCTGGCCAAGGTTCCCATCCTGGTGGAGTTAAGCAAAATGTCCGTCATAATATAGGCATTTTGGGGTGATATTACCTGAATGTCCGCCCCTTTCTGCCGCTGCTTCAATCGCAACTCCTGTTCCGGATCCAAAATGGTTTCTCCATCCCTGTTCACCACAGAACGGATTGCCAAAGGTGTAACCTCACGGCCTTGATTGGCAAAAACCGCATATGCTCTGGCAACTTCAATGGGGCGCACATTGCAGGTTCCGAGGGCCAAGGGGAAAACTCGCTCGAAGCCGCGACTTTCCACCTCACTTTGGGGAATGCCCAACAAGGCCACGGAACGGTCAATGGCCAAATCAAATCCGATTTCCGCAAAAATTTTAACGCTGGGAACGTTCATGGATTTAGCCAAGGCATACCAAAGTTGCACCGATCCCATCCATTCGTTCATGAAGTTGGTAGGATAATAAGGCACTCCAGCATCATTGTGCAAAATTGTGGGAGAATCGAAAATTATGGAAGAAGCGGTGAATTTTTTGGAATCAATGGCCGCAGAATAGTACAGTGGCTTAAAGGTGCTTCCCGGCTGGACTTTCGCTTGGGTGGCACGGATGAATTGGTTGTCCGCATCGAATTTGCTTCCTCCCACAATGGCCGTTATGTAGCCCGTATCCGGCTCTAAGGCAATAAGGGTGCCTTCCACAATGGTTTTTCCCGCCTCGTTTTGAACGAACTCGTTGGATGGATTTACCACTGATGTCTTCAAGTTTTCCATTCCGGTAATCAAACTGGCAATATCCAAAATGGGATTTACTGTATCGTAAAAATCGTCGTAAATTTTCTTATCGGAACGCTGCCCTGCGAATTTCAGTTCGGGCAAATCAAAAAGCAAGGTAAACATTTCCACCATGGGAATGTAGGTCGTTGCCACTTCGGAGCTGGCGCTGCTGGAACGTCGGTAATCCCGATTGGCGCGAGCAATACTTGCCTGCATTATTTCGTCCGCGGCATGCTGGTGCTTCAAATTAAGGGTTGTATTCACCGCAAAACCGCCTGTATAAATATCCAGGTTGCCGTAAATCATTGAAGACAACTCTCGTAAAACGTACTCACTGAACCAAGGCGCCTTATCTTCTCGCAGGAAGAAGGCACCGGAATTTGTTCGTGTATAATCGAAGCCGGCCCAAAATTCGTTAAAAGAAGCGTCGGAAACATCCTCGGTAAGATAGCCCAAGGAAACCATTTGGTTGAGAATTTCCTCCTGTCGCTCCTTTGCCCTGTTTGGATACTCAAAGGGATTGTAATAGGCCGGGTTGGACAGTTGTATCACCAAAATGGCAGCTTCCGCCGGAGTAATTTCCGTGGCAGGATGACCGAAATAGTATTTTGACGCAGCACTGACGCCGTAAGTCCCGCCACCGAAATAAATTTTATTCAAATAAAGTTCCAAAATTTCGTTTTTGGAATATCGTCTTTCCATTTGAAGAGCCCACCACAACTCAACGATTTTTCGGGCGTAGGTGATGGAAGTTCTGTCAGTGTAAAGAGTTCCGGCGATTTGCTGGGTTAAAGTACTGCCGCCACCCAGGGATTTTTTGGTGAGTACGCCCCAAAAGGCACGGGCAATGGCTTTAAGGCTGAAACCGCGGTGCTTGTAAAAAATTTGGTCCTCGCGAGTGAGCAAAGCATCAATCATGTGGCGGGGAAGTTCTTTTATGGAGATGATTTCCCGTTTTTCATCGGAGGAAAATTCCGTTATCAGTTCGCCGTTTATGTCGTAGAGCCTTGTGGGAAGAGCGGTTTCGAACTCTGAAAAATTTTCCGTGTTTTTGATGTTTTGCGTTTCGGCACAAGCCCAACCGAGAAAAAATCCGCAACAAACTACACATAACAACGAGAGAAATAAAATTATGTAGGTTCTAACAAAAACACGTTCCTTCACAGAGAAATTATACACTATTCAAAAAAAAAAGTCAAGAGGATTTAGGCGATTCAAACAAGCATTTTTTTACAAATACTTACTTAATCGCCTCATACTCTGTTTTTTTTCGCATTCTTCCCGCATCATCATATTCGTATTCAAACCATGACCCTTCCAGGGAAGAGGTTTTCGAATGGATTTCGTTTCCGTGGTCGTCGTAATACCGCCACGTTTCCCTTCCCGTGGTGTCTTTTCGGTGAATCAATTTTCCGTTGGAATCGTATTTACTCCACTCTTCAAATCCATCGGGATAGTCACTGAACAGGTCGTTGCTTGGGGAATGTTTTCGGTAAGTTAAATTTCCATTGGCATCGTATTTATACCATTTTTCTTCGCCCTTCGAATTTTTCCAATGGGTTATATTCCCCTTGGCATCGTATTTAGTCCATTCTTCCCTTTCACGGCCACCACCGGAAACCTTTTTGTATACTTCGTTCCCGTTGGAATCGTATTTCCACCACGCCTCAGAGCCATCGGAGTCCTTATTATAAACCAACAGTCCGTTGGAATCGTATTCCCACCACTCTTCGTAACCGTCGGTAGCTTTACGATAAGTCAACATTTTCTTGGAATTATACTTCAACGACCCTTTTTCGAAGTCGGGGGAATCTGACCAATAGACAGGACCGGATGCACAAAGCCACTCTACCCTGCCCTTAGTGTTTTCCATATAAATTTGGTTCCCTTTGGAATCGTATTTCCACCATGCTTCATAGCCACCGGAATCTTTATGATGTATCCTATTTCCATTGGCATCGTATTCATCCCACACTTCTTTGCCATTGGATTTTTTTTCGTGGGATGATTTTCCGGCGGAAGTGTACTTCCATGTCTTTTTATCGCCCCGGGAATTTTTTTCCAGGATTAGCCGTCCGGAAGAATCATATTCCCACCATTCTTCATTGCCGTAGGAATCTTTCATGTGGATTTTGTTTCCTTTGGCGTCGTATTCCCATCGGGATGCACTGCTAGTGGAAGATTTGTGATAGATCAATTTTCCGTCGGCATTGTACTCTTCCACAGATTGCACCACAACCTTTTTGGTTACGGTTTTGCCGTCAATTACAAATTTTTTGGTGATGGGTTGGGCG
>JAFNZQ010000169.1 GCA_017382775.1 Spirochaetaceae bacterium | reverse complement strand
ATCCAATTTAAGAATTTCGTTTGCCAGTTCTTCTGTGCTGATGTTGTCAATGGGAATGCCAATAAGGTTAATTCTTTCGTGTCTCACGTTCAAAGCTCCAAATTTTTTGTTTGAATTGCGGCGATACCAAAAATTGCCGCAGTTTCAACTCGCATAATGTTTGTTTCAAAATTTATGGGTTCGAAATTGTTTTCAATCAAAAGGTTGTATTCTCCATCGGAAAATCCACCTTCACATCCGATAACCACGGCAATAAACTTCTTCTTCACACATAATTTTTCATGTAGCAAAGAACCGCCTCGCTCACTTAATGTAAAGAAAGCACAGTTTTCTTTGCCGTATTTTTCTCCCCGCTCCTTCGCAATACGAATGCTTTGGGCCAAATCCATTTCATCATCCACGGTGGTCTGAATCATTGAGCCGGATTGCTGCCGTGCTTCTTTGATTATCTTTTGGAATCGTATCTTTTTTGAAGATGATACTTGTTCCGTGGGACTGTATTGGGAAATAACCGGAAGTATCCGACTAACGCCTATTTCCGTACCCTGTCGCAATATTTGTTCAAATCGGACTGTTTTGGGCATAAGTTGTATTAAATAAATTTCGCAGCCGAAACCAACGGGCAAATCGTCCATAAAAACCAAGCCCGGCTGTTCTTTCACCTCGTCCCATTGCTTTTCGAGAATTGCCGCGTCGGAGGTGATGCGTACAACTTGGAAAATTCCCACTTTTCCGGAGTCGGCGGCCACCTTTATTTTCTCACCAACCTTAATTCGCCGCACATGGCACAGGTGATGAAAGTCCTCACCGGTTATTTCAATTTTATCGGTTATGGGAACATTCCCACTTAACAAAACTTGCCGCATTATTTCTTTTCTTTGGTGCCTTTACCTTTGGCTTTCGCTTCATCTTGCAACTCGTGTATGGTTTTGGTGTCGCTAATCAGTTTGGGCATATTTTCTTCCCGTAAGATGGTCACGGCGGCGTTTAATTGTGTGTCAAAGTCCAAATCGTAGGGCGGCTCTTCCGTTCGTTTATATCTTTCGATGTTTATGAGACGCCTGATTATTCGTTCGTCAATATCATATTCCTTTTTCAAAGTTGTGGCGTAGGATTTTACATCATCATCACTCATTTTGGGATGATCTTCCACATATTTTTGAATCACCTTGGAATTATAAAGGGCCTCATAGGTTTTTTCCTGGTTTTCGGTAATATCCGGAAGTTTCACCTCTCTGTCCGGTGGAATTCCCACCTTGTCGATATTGGCATCGCTGGGAGTGTAGTATCGGGCAGTGGTAATTCGCATTCCGTCATCGTAGGGAAGATGCATTACCTGTTGAACGGAGCCCTTTCCGTAGGAATTTTCCCCAATTAAATAAGCACGGTGATAGTCTTTGAGGGCACCGGCAAGAATTTCCGAAGCACTGGCAGAGCCTTTGTTTATAAGTACCACAATGGATATATCCTTGGGTACAGTTGTCCTTTCTTGACGAGCCTTATAACTCATCATATTGTATCGTGTTCGTCCTTTGGTGGAAACAATTACGCCGGAGTCAATGAACTTATCCACCACATTCACCACACTGGTGATAAGTCCGCCGGGATTGTTTCGTAGGTCAAGTATCAGTCGGGAATAATTTTTTTTCGCAAAACTATCCAAGGCATCTTGAACCCTCGTGGGAGTCTGCGGTGTAAATTCAATGAGTTTGATGTAGCCGATGTCGTCACCAATCATGGTGTGCTTTACGGTGGGAACTTCAATAACGTCTCGGATTAGGGTTACGTCAAATTCCATGGATTTACCGCGACGTATTGTAACGGAAACAGAGTGCCCCACCGGTCCGCGAAGAAGGCTGAGAACCTTGTTCATGTCCATTTCATCAGTGGGAAGTCCGTTTATTTTAATGAGTAAGTCTCCACGCAAAATTCCGGCTCGTTTTCCCGGGCCGTCTTCCACCGGGTAGGCAACTTCCACATAGGCCGGTTCTTCTTTAGTACTTTTTGTAGCCTTTGTTATTTGCAAACCCACACCGCCGAAATTGCCGGTGGTGGTATCGTTTATATCCCGTGTTTGGGAAATGTCCATGTACATTGTGTAGGGATCATCCAATGCTTCAAGCATTCCTTTTAGAGCAGCTTGATACAGAACTTTAGGATCAATTTTATCCACATAAGTACCCTCTATGGTGGATAAAACATTCCGTATCACATCGGCATAGGAATTCATTACCGTGAGATTGCCCGGCGCATCAGTATTCGTTGTGTTGGCTACGGGCTGGGCAAATAACTTCGGTGTGTTGGCGGCAAAAATGGTAAAGGCACAGAAAGCCAACACAATTACTACTTGAAAAGTTTTGGGAAATCTACTCATACTCATATGCTACAATTATCGGCCAAAAAAGTCAAGTAGTTTCGAAAAAAAACCAACTTTGGGATAAATAAGCTGAAAGAAAAATTTGACTTTTTTTAATTTTTGTGGTAAAATTACTCAAATGGATATCAATAAATTAAATAAGATTTATAAAAATAAGTTTTCTTCCCGTTTCTCGGCCAAGGATGATGAGTTTTCCCGAATTGTGAGTGGCAAAAGTGATTCTTGGGAAGAGATTGTCCGGGTTTGCAAATTGGCTGTGGATAAAAAATCCGGTCGCCATGTGGTGAATAACATAAATTTTACCGGTGGCGTTCCGAGAAAAATGCGTATTCCCAACATCAAGGACAAGTCCCTGGATGGCTTGCAAGTTGATGTTTTGGTAATCGGAGGCGGCATTTCCGGCACATCGATTTTACGGGAACTTTCAAAATGGAACATAAAGTCCTTGCTCATCGACAAAGAATACGATATTGCTCTTCACGCCACAGGCCGCAATGACGGTGAGGTACATCCCGGTGTTGACTTAAATAAAGGCAGTTTGAAGCAAAAATATGTGATTAAAGCCAATGAAATTTACCACAAGGTTTGTTCCGATTTGGATGTTCCCTTTGTGCGTTGTGGTCAGGTTGTGGGATTTTTCGGTCTCGCTACCAAGTTTATTATGAGGTTTTTTGCCTGGCAGCGACGAGTTATTTGCGGAGTTAAGGGAACGAAGATTATAAGCGGACGAGAAGTGAAGGAAAAAGAGCCCATGGTGAACAAGGACTTTGCTTACGGCCTTTATTCTCCCACAGCCGGTTGCGTTTGCCCTTATGGACTTGCCATTGCTTTTGCGGAAAATGCCGTGGAAAATGGTGCGGAAGTTTCCCTTTCCACCGTTGTGCTTTCCATGGAGGTGCAAGAGGGAAAAATTCTTTCAGTGGAAACAAACCGCGGCCGTATCTTCCCCAAAATCGTGGTAAATGCCGCCGGAGCCTTTGCCGATGATGTGGCGGAAATGGCAGGGGATCGATATTTTTCCATACATCCTCGAAAGGGAACCAATTCCATCACCGATAGGAAAAGCGGCGCTTTGGTAAATTCCATCACTTCGTTTAAAACCCTTTTGGGACTGAAACGGGAAACTCACACAAAGGGTGGCGGCATTTTGCACACCGTGGATGATAATCTCCTTGTGGGGCCGGATGCCAAGGAAACCTTTGAAAAAGAAGACTTTTCCACATCCCATGCAAGTATAACAGCCATGTTTAATAAACAACGTGTTGCATTGCCTTCCCTAAGTGAACGGGATATTATCACCTATTTTTCCGGAATTCGCGCTCCCAACTTCGAGGAAGACTTCATTGTGGAAATGGGAAAACGTACGAAAAATATCGTCCATTGTGCCGCCATCCAATCTCCCGGTCTCACCACGGCACCTGTCGTGGCCTTGGATGTGGAAAAACTTTGTATCGACTACCTTAATTCCGACACACCTGTTGAAAAAAATCCTCGGTTCAACCCGATACGCAAAGGGCCGCCTCGCATTCGTGACATGGACGAAAAAAGTCGTTCGGAAATGATTGCAAAAAATCCGGATTACGGAATAATTGTGTGCCGATGCGAGCAAATAAGTAAGGGCGAAATTATCGATGCCCTTAATTCTCCCATACCTGTCCATTCCGTTGATGGGGTGAAAAGGCGAGTGCGACCGGGAATGGGACGGTGCCAAGGTGGATTTTGTATGCCCTTGGTGATGAAAATTATTTCCGAACATACAGGGAAGCCACTTTCGGAAATTACAAAGGGCGATGAAAATTCCTTTATTTCCCTCGGTAAGGTGAAGGAGAAAAATCTATGAATTACGATGTTATCGTAATCGGTGGTGGACCTGCCGGATTGACCGCGGCCATTTCCGCTAAAAAAAATGCCGCTTCTGTGTTTCTCATTGAGCGTGAGGGGCGCTTGGGCGGAATTCTCAAACAATGCATCAATGACGGTTTCGGGCAAATGCGTTATGGGAAACTTTTAACCGGTCCCGAATACATTCATCTCATTGAAGATGAGTTTTCCCGATTGGAAATTCCCTATGCCATCCAATCCTTCGTTACCGAAATTCAAAAAAAGCCCGATGGTTTTTTCCTGTCTGTGGTTTCAAATAGGGGAATCGAACATTTTTCTTGCAAAAGCCTCATATTGGCAACAGGTTGTCGTGAACGCACGGCTAAACAGGTTTTTATTCACGGAACACGTCCCGCGGGGATTTTTACAGCCGGATGTGCCCAGCATTTAACCAACCTTTTGGGGGAAATGCCCGCCGGCCGTACGGTGATTTTAGGTTCCGGCGATATAGGCCTTATTATGGCAAGACGGCTGACTTTGGAAGGAGGAACAGTCCTTGGTGTTTACGAAGCAAAGTCTGAACCGTCGGGCCTGCAACGCAACATTTCCCAGTGTTTAAACGATTTTGGAATTCCCCTTCATCTGCGTAAAACCGTTACTCGGGTTTTCGGCGATTCGCGACTTACAGCGGTGGAGATTTGCGGTGTGGACGACGGAATGCAACCAATTCCCGGGACAGAAGAAATATTGGAATGCGATACCCTAATTCTCTCCGTGGGGCTAATTCCCGAAAACGAATTGGCGGAAAAATTGGGTGTAGCAACAGATAGAAATACCAAAGGTCCCATTTGCAACCAAAATTTCATGACCAACGTTGACGGAGTGTTTTCCTGCGGAAACGCCTGTTTTGTTCACGATTTGGTGGATTATGCCTGTGACGGTGCGGAAATGGCGGGAAAATTTGCAGCGGAATACGCGAGTAAGCCTCGAAAACATTGCGGTGTAAACATAAATGTGGGCAACAATGTGTTATTTACCGTTCCCACATTTCTGGATTGTGATGGAAATCAAGATGTAACCGTGTATTTTCGTTCAAAATCCCTTATTAAAAACGGAACTTTTCGCATCACTGTTGATGGCAAGAATGTTTTTGCAAAAAAATATCCCATTTTACGTCCGCCGGAAATGGAATGCATAAAATTTGATTTTTCCCAATGGAATATTTCCCAAGATTCCGCAATTTCGGTGGATATCGTTCCAACTTAAAAATGGAAAAATTATTTTTTTGCAAAAAAAGTGCATAAAAATACAAAATCCTCTTGACTTTATTTTCGAATTATACGATAATACCTATAATGAACTTTTCGTTTTTGGAAAAATATTGGTCATTTTATCTCGTTGGAGCCAAAAACACCGTTATATTGGCAATGTTCTCGGTGCTGTTGGGAACCTTTATCGGTCTTTTTCTCGCCTTTGCTCGAGTAAGCCGTTCCGGGGTTCCGAGGATTTTGGCAACCGCCTATGTGGAATTTATTCGAGGAACGCCTCTTCTTGTACAACTTTTCATAATATATTTCGGACTGCAAAGTGTGGGAATCGTTTTTCCCGAAGTCCCTGTTTTGGATAAACTGTTGGGATTTCGGTTTTCCGACTTTCTTTCCGGAGTTATAACCATGGGAATAAACTCTGCGGCCTATGTTTGCGAAATTTTTCGCGGAGGTATTCTCTCCATTGACAGTGGACAGACCAAAGCAGGGCGAAGTTTGGGATTTTCCCATTTTCAAACTATGTACTATATCATTCTTCCCCAAGCTCTCCGGAATTCTCTTCCGGCTTTGGGAAATGAGTTTGTGGTTGTAATAAAAGAATCTTCCATTGTTTCCATCATCGGAATTGCGGATCTCATGTTCAAAGCGAACACAATTCGTGGTATCACTTATTTACCCTTTGAGCCTTTGCTTGTTGCTGCATTGATTTATTTTTTCCTTACTTTCCCGCTTTCGAAGTTATTGGCTCACATTGAAAAAGGAATGCGAAAAAATGATTAAAATCGAAAAATTGGAAAAAAGCTTCGGCAAATTGCATATTTTAAAAGGCCTCAGTACGGAAATAAAGAAAGGCGAGGTTGTGGTGATGATTGGTCCCTCCGGTAGTGGGAAAAGTACCTTTTTGCATTGCCTTAATTTGCTTGAAATTCCGGACAGCGGACAAATTTTCTTCGAAGGTAATGAGATTACCCAAAAGGAAAAGAACAATCGTCTGTGGGAACGAAAAATAAATGCCTATCGACAAAAAATCGGAATGGTGTTTCAGCATTTTAATCTTTTTCCCCACTTATCGGTGTTGGAAAATATTACCATCGCACCCATTCGCTTGAAGAAAGAAAATGAGGCTGTCGTGAAAGACAGGGCCATGGAACTTTTGGAACGCGTGGGTTTGGTGGAAAAGGCAAACGCTTTTCCGGGACAACTTTCCGGTGGGCAAAAACAACGAATAGCCATTGTTCGTGCCCTTGCCATGCAGCCGGAAGTGATGCTCTTTGACGAGCCCACAAGTGCTTTGGATCCCGAAATGGTGGGTGAAGTACTGTCCGTAATGCATGATCTTGCCAAAACAGGCATGACCATGGTTGTGGTTACACACGAAATGCGTTTTGCTCGCGATGTGGGAACGCGAATTCTTTTTGTGGAGCAAGGCGTTATCGCCGAGGAAGGAACGCCCCGAGAAATTTTTGAAAACCCTCAAAATCCCAGGTTAAAGGATTTTTTAGGTCAAATCCAATTTTAATACTTCGGTGCCTCGTTTTCAAAAAGAGCCATGAAGTCCTCTTCTTTCATGATTGTGATTCCCCACTCTTTGGCTTTCTTACTTTTTGATGAATTTGAT
>JAFNZQ010000168.1 GCA_017382775.1 Spirochaetaceae bacterium | reverse complement strand
CAGGTCCTTTGTTTCCGCCAATGATGTGAACGAGCCGTCTTTCAGCACCGCCGAGGCCTTTTTGAAAGCGTTTATTTTTTTGAAAAAGGCAATTACGCCATCAGGTGAGGCGGAATCGGCCTCCACGTTGACTTCGGTGTAGTTGGGATGAAACTTCAACCAAGGCTTTCCGGTGGTGAAGCCTGCGCCCTCCCTGCCGTTCCATTGCATTGGCGTTCGGGCGTTGTCTCGGGTGGTTGCCTTTATCATTTTCCAGCGGAAAGGTTGGAAAATTCCCAGTCGCTTTGCCATTTTGTCCACATTGTGGCTTTCAATGTCCATTATTTCATCCAGGGAATTAAAGGCACCGTTGGTCATTCCGATTTCTTGCCCTTGGTAAACGAATGTGGTTCCCCTCAGTGAAAACAACAGTCCCAGCAACATTTTCGCCCCCACAACACGATATTCGCCGCCTTTTGTAAAACGAGTTACGGACCGGGGTTGGTCGTGGTTTTCGAAGTAACAGGTGTTCCAAGCCAGTTGAGTTTGCCATTTCGTAAGGGTTTTCATCAGTCGTTGAGGGCGAAATTTCGTTTTGAACCATTTTACCCCGACTTGGTCGCATTCCATGTGTTCAAAGGCGAAAACCATGTCCAATTCCTTGCGTTCCGGTGCGGTAAGATCTGCCGCCATTTTTGGAGTGACCATTACGGTTTCTCCCACGGTGAATGCATCGTATTTGTCCATTACGTCACGGCGAAGAGCAGCCAGGATTTTGTGACATCCTTCGGTGGAAATGTAATGTTCTTTCCCCGTTAAGGCCAGATGTTTTTCGCCGTCGGCAAAGGTTTTTTTGAAAATAACGTTTATTACGTCACAGCGGAAGCCGGCAATTCCCTTGTCCAGCCAAAATTTCATTATGTTCACAATTTCGTCATAAACTTCGGGATTATACCAGTTGAGATCCGGCTGTTTTTTGGAAAAAAGATGCAAATAGTATTCTTCATTGACAGGGTCGCCAAAGGGTTCCCATGGGCAGTCGGCGAAAAAGTTTCCCCAGTTGTTGGGCAGCTGTCCATTTTTACCTTTTTTGATAATGTAGTAATTTTTATATTTTTCGTCTCCGGCCTTGGCCTTTTGGAACCATTGGTGTTCATCGGAAGTGTGATTGATGACCAAGTCCATTATTATGGAAATGCCGCGACTTTTTGCTTCTGTTACGAGACGGTCAAAGTCGGCCATGGTGCCGAATTCCGGCTGGATGGCGCAATAATCGGCAATATCGTAGCCGTTGTCGTCGTTGGGGCTTTTATACACGGGAGAAAGCCAAATCAAGTCCACTCCCAAATCTGCGAGATAGTCCAGTTTCGAAATAATTCCCGGAATGTCTCCCACTCCGTCACCGTCGGAATCACAAAATGACCGCGGATAAATCTGATAAACCGTTGCGTTTTTGTATTTTTCCTTCAACATTTTTTCCCCTTAATATATTTTACCACATAAATGGCCAAAAGTCAAGGGATGGATGCGAGACGTGTTTGTTGCGTGAAAGGGCAATGTTTGAATATGGCGGGAACATTGCCCTTGTTGTAATTAGCCTTGGCGGTAATCTTTGAGAAAGTCACCCAAATCGCGCATTGCCTTTGCCAGTCGTTCCGCTTCAGGTAGCATAACAATACGGAAGTGATCGGGCTCTTTCCAGTTGAATCCTCTTCCCGGAATAATCATAACGTGTTTTGCGTGAAGAAAATCCATTGCAAACTGTTGATCGTCGGTGATATTGAATTTTTTCACATCCAGTTTGGGGAAAATATAAAATGCGGCGGAATTTTTAACGAAGGAAATTCCCTCGATTTTGGAAAGTTCGCGGCAGCAAGCCTCTCGCTGCTCGTAAAGTCTTCCACCGGGTGCGATCATCGCCTTTGTGCTTTCAAAATCATTAAGGGCGGCAGGAATTACAAGCTGCATAATCGCATTCGCGCAAAGGCGCATGGCCGAAAGCTGGACAAGTCCTGCAATAAAATCTCTTGCATTATCCTTTGCCCCACTAACCACCATCCAACCACAACGAAATCCACAGATTATGTGGGACTTGGAAAGTCCATTCATTGTGATACACAAAAGGTCGGGACAATAGGTTGCCGTGGAAACGTGTTCCAAATCGTCCATAACGAGACTTTCGTAAATTTCATCGGAAAAAATAACAAGTTGATGCTCTCTGGCAATTTCAACAATTTTTTCGATAATTTCTTTTGGATAGAGAGCCCCTGTTGGATTGTTGGGATTGATAAGTACGATGGCCTTGGTTTTGGAAGTAATCTTCGAACGAATATCGTCGATGTCCGGATACCAAAGGCTGCTTTCATCACAAACATAATAAACGGGAGTCGCCCCTGCAATATGCACTGAATTTGTCCACAGAGAATAGTCCGGAGACGGAACAAGAATTTCGTCACCACGGCTAAGAAAAGCCGTCAATGCCATTGTTATAAGTTCGCTGACTCCATTTCCGATGAAAACATCATCGGGGGTAATTCCCTCAATGCCTTTTCGTTTATGGTATTGGCAAATGGCTTCTCTTGCATCGGGCATACCTTTAAGGTCACAATAGGCGACGGCTCTATCAATGTTGTTTATAAGTGCATTACGCACACTGTCCGGCATTTTGAACCCAAAGGTTGCAGGGTTGCCGGTGTTAAGACTGAGAACGTCGATACCTTGGGCTTTCATCCGATTTGATTCCACAAAAACGGGGCCTCTAATGGCTGAATGAACCATCTGAAGCTTGTCCGACTTTAAAATTTCTCTCACCTTTTAACCTCCTGCTTACAATAAGCAGACTAAAATAAACTTTAATCGATAACATATTATCATAATATCAGCATTTTGTCAGCATTTTTCCCCAAATTACGAGTCGCAAAGTCGGTCATAATTGAAAATTTCGCCATTATAATACAAAATCGCCGATGTCGTAGCATTTTGGCTTTTTATATAGGGGATGAAGCCAAGGTGAGTTCACATAATGGTGGGTTGCCAATTTCGGAATAATTCACGGAACGCCCCGCAACGATGGTGAGGAATCGCAAAATGCGGCCGGTTTGATAGCCTTGCCCTTTTTCCGTATTTTCCCTCGGTGGCATTTTTACCACATATTTTGGAAAAAAGCCAATGGAAAGATGTCGCCTTTTGCGGGGAGGGAAGAGAAAGGCGACATCTTTGAAATTTAGCGGGATTTAAGCAGCTTCTTTCTCCCATAATTTATGTAAATTACAGTAGCAATAGACTACCTTTACCCGTTCATCTTTTGAGATTAGAAAATTCGCTCCCGGTCGTTCTCCGGGATGAAGAATTTTCCGTTGTCGCCCTGATGTGGTTTCCAACAAAATCCAGTGAATAAAATGATCATTCTCCATGGGATGTGGCTCTTCACCCACGGTTACCGACACGCAGTTGTCCCGAACTTTTATTTGGGGAACATGCTTTTCCACAGATCCGTCCGTCATTGAAGCCCGAAGCGGTCGCATGGGTTCTCCGCAACAAATTGTTACTACATCGGGATTTTCTATAACTGCAATAATTTTATTGCAATGTTTACAGTAAAATAAATTTAAATCCAATTTTTTTTCTCCTTTCATGGATAATCTACTCGTAAATATAAGATAAAACAGGCAAATCGGCAAGTTTTTTTTTCAAAAAAAAGAAGGTTTGTTGACATAAAATAAAAATTATGGTAGAATAAGATGTTATTTTATACTTTTTTTGAGAGGAATTTTATGGTTCGCGGTGGCGATATCGGAAAAGGAACGGTGCTTTTGATTAAAAACGCACCTTATTTGGTTGTGGAACGTGAATTTGTTAATCCGGGAAAAGGCTCGGCATTTGCTCGTGTTAAAATGAAGAATTTGAAAGACGGTTCTGTGTTGACTCAAACAATT
The DNA here is from genome assembly GCA_017382775.1 of Spirochaetaceae bacterium. Lineage (GTDB taxonomy): Bacteria > Spirochaetota > Spirochaetia > Treponematales > Treponemataceae > RGIG268. The sequence goes on along the minus strand of JAFNZQ010000168.1, from coordinate 169 downwards.
AAAACCGCCGACACTGTGGAAGATGCCGTTGTAACGGAACATAAAGGTCAATATCAGTATGATGATGGCGAAAATTTCGTTTTCATGGATGCGGAAACCTTTGACCAAATTTATGTTTCCATTTCTTTGGATGAAACATTGAAGTATTATCTCAAAGAAGGGGAAGAAT
>JAFNZQ010000167.1 GCA_017382775.1 Spirochaetaceae bacterium | reverse complement strand
CGTTCTTGGCTTGCTTCGTTAAAAACGTAAGGCAGAGGAAACTCTGCCTTTTTATTTATTAAGATTAGGAGGATTTTTATGAAAAAATTTTTATTGGTATTGTCTGTTTTGACAATTTTTGGAATTGCATCTTGCAGCAAAAAAGCTGCCGAAAATGCAGATGAAGCAGCTGCTTCCGAAGGTAAAACCGCAGAAAATGTGAAAATCATTTTGCTTTTGCCCGGTGAAATCAACGACCAGGGATGGAATGCTTCCAACTATGCCGGTCTGGTGGCTTGTAACGAAAAACTCGGCACAAACATGGAATACATCGAAGCCGTAAAAGAAAGCGATTTCGAATCCACAATGCGTGAATATGCAACTCGCGGTTATGACATCATCATGGCAGCAGGTTCTCAGTTTGATGAAGCAGCAAAAACGGTAGCCGCTTCTTTCCCTGACACTTTGTTCATGATGGTTAATGGTGCAAATTGCGATGCTGACAACCTTTGCCCGCTTTTCCCCAAGGAATATGAAGCATCCTATCTTGCCGGTGTTATTGCAGGACACATCACCGAAACCGGTAAATTCGGTATGATTGGTGGCGACCCCAACCAGGCTATGAAAGATTTGATGGCAGTATACGGAAAAACCGCTGTTGAAATTGCAAAAGGTCGCGGTTTTGCCGATTCCGACTACAACTTGAAATATTCCAACAGCTGGAGCGACATTGCTCTCGGAAAACAAATGTCCGAATCCATGATTGATACCGGTGCAGACGTTATGTTCTCCTATGCAAACGAACTTTCATTGGGTGTTATAAACGGTGCTGTTGCAAAAGGTGCCAAAGTTGTGGGATATGCTGCTGATCAGACAAAGATTGATCCTAAAACTGTTATTGCTTCCATTGATTTTGATTATGCAACAATGTATGTATGGGCAATCAACGAATGGCTCAATGGCAACATCAAAGGTCATCAGGTTGTGGAAGTTGGCGTTAAAGAAGACGTATACTTCCCTGTTTACACCGATAATTGCCCTGCCGAAGTACAGGCTGCTTGTGATGCCGCCGTTCAGGCAGTAAAAAATGGCGAAGTCAATTTGAAGGCTTTGTTTGATTAATTTTTACCAGCTCAAGTCCAATTGCGACTTGGGCTGATCGGGGGAAAAATGACGCCGGTTATAAGTTTAAAAAATGTTACAAAATCTTTTTCTAAAGTCATTGCCAATAGTGATGTTTCCATTGATTTATATGAAGGTGAAGTCCTTTCTCTTTTGGGAGAAAACGGAGCCGGAAAAAGCACGATAATGAAAGTCCTCTACGGACTTTACTCCAAAGATTCCGGAGAGATTTTTGTTAATGGCGAAAATGTAAAAATCAAGTCTCCTTTCGACGCCATGAGTCGAGGGATTGCCATGATACAACAGCATTTTTCTCTTGTTCCCACTCACAACGCGGTGGAAAACATTATTTTGGGAAAAACCCAAGGCGTTATAAATTACAACGATTATAAGAAAAAAATTGAAGAAATTGCAAAACAATACGATTTGGAAGTTCCTTTTGACGTTCCCATTGCTTCGTTAAGTGTGGGACAGCAACAAAAAATTGAAATTTTAAAAGCCCTATATATTGATGCGAAAATTCTCATTATGGATGAACCCACAGCAGTGTTGACTCCTCAAGAAACGGATAATCTGTTGTTGTTTATTAAAGAGTTCACCAAAAAGGGAAATTCCGTAATTTTCATAACCCATAAGTTAAAGGAAGTTATCGCCGTCGCTGACAGAGTTATTGTTATGCGTACCGGAAAAAATGTTGCGGAAGTGAAAAAGGGAAATTTCGATGAAAATGTTCTTTCCAATTTAATGATAGGAAAGGATATTGCCGTAGAGGTCAAAAAAGAAAAAACAAATATACAAGATAAAAAAGAAGTTTTAAAACTGGAAAATGTGTCATTTATTGCCAAAAACGGAGTTAAACTTTTGGATAATATTTCCTTTTCCATTCATGAAGGTGAAGTTTTTGGTATTGCCGGAGTGAGCGGAAATGGCCAAGATGAAGTTTGCGATAT
>JAFNZQ010000166.1 GCA_017382775.1 Spirochaetaceae bacterium | reverse complement strand
TGGAGGCAATTCCCGCTTCGGTGTTGTGTATTGAATGCAAACGTGCCAACGAAAAATAAAACTTCTGTTCGAATTGCAATTCGGAATGCTCAAAAAAAATTTTTCGGTACGGGAGTGTTCCTTCTCCTGAAAAATATTGATGAAACCGGATCGATAAATGCCGCTTGCGAAAAAATGGGAATGGCTTATTCAAAAGCATGGAGAATGCTCAAAGATGCATCGGATGGATTCGGCTTTGACATAATAACGACTCAGAAGGGCGGAGCTGATGGTGGACGGACAATGTTGACTTTCGAAGGCCGTTTGATAGTTGACAGGTTCGCCAAAATCCAAAGTGAAATCTCCGAGATAACAGAGAGGGAAATCAATTTAATGTGGAAGGAAATAAATGAAGCAAAGTGATAAATCCGTTGTACATACAATTTTAATTTCCGCATTTGTCGCAATGCAAATTTTGGCGGATATCGGGAGTCTCAAACTTTTGGGAATTGGAAAATTGAGCATGGATGCAGGGACTCTGATCTATCCATTTACATTTGTTTTACGCGATTTGATCCATAAAAAATGCGGTAAAAAAATTGCTCAAACATTGATTTTTTCCTGCGCGGCCATAAACCTTTTTATGGCCGGATTTTTCGCTTTGATTTCATTCCTGCCCGGCGATCCAAATTGGGAGTTGGCAAAAGAATTTTCTGCGGTTTTATCTCCTGTTTGGCGGATTGTTGTGGCATCCATTGTGGCCGAAGTTGTTTCAGAAATTATTGATACGGAAATTTTTCATCATTTTCTCAAAAAAAATTCGAATTGCAAAACATGGATTCCGTCCGTTGTTTCAAACACCATTTCCATACCCATAGATTCCGCTGTTTTTTCCATCATTGCATTTTTGGGGGTTTATCCCTTGGAAACAGTTATCTCCATATTCATTGCGAATTCCATTTTGAAGTTTGGGATAAGCATAATCGGATTGCCGGTTTTGTTTACTCAGTTCGCCGAATGAGCCGAAAAAGGTTGTCTTTTGAAAACTCAACCCAAAGAGGACGACCGTGGGGACAAGTTTTTTCGGTGAGGGAAAATGCCTGAACTGCCAAATCCTTTGCGGAAGCCGCATCCAAAAAGGTTCCGTCCTTTACTGCACCGCGACAAGCCGTTTTTGCGGCCAAAGAATAAAGCAAATCTTGTGGCGGAATGTGTTTTCCCAACAAGTCTTCCGCAAGACTTTCCTCTGTTCCAATGTAGTTTGCCGGAATTTCCGAAAATTCCCATCGTCCGGTCCCGTCAGAATGGAGGGAAAATCCGCAGGAATGCAGTTGATCGGACACTGATTTAAGGTATTCGTCATCATCATCACTTTGAGTTTCAATCACATAGGGAAAAAGAAGTTTCTGTGACCTTTTCATGTTTTCGATGAATTTGTTGAATAAAATTCGCTCGTGAGTTGCATGTTGATCGATTAGATATAGTGAATCATCCTTTTGAACAACCAGAAATACACCAAGGACAGTTCCCAAAAATATTATTTCATCCGGATTTTTAATTTCGGGAATTTGATTTTTCTCGGCTTCGATGGAATCCATTTGGGCAAAAAAAACAGAATTTTTAGGAGTAAAACTCGGATTATCGAAACTGAAAGGATGGATGAATACTATATGCCAACAGATAAACAGTATACAGGACAATTGATTGATGAATATAAAATGTTAAAGAAACTATATAAAATAGCAAAACTTGAAAATTCGATACAAACGATGGAAGCGATCGAAGAAGAAGCGAATTATATAAAGCTTAAATTACAGGGGGTAGA
>JAFNZQ010000165.1 GCA_017382775.1 Spirochaetaceae bacterium | reverse complement strand
TCCCGCTTCAATCAAATCCACAATTGGTTTTGCAGTTTGTTCAACCAATTCTAACTGTTCATAGGCGGTGTTCCCGAGAGCATTTCCGCCAAGTGCGATAACAATCTTTTTCGCCATTGTTCACCTTCCAAATTATAATACACGGGCCAAATTAACCCATTCTAGCGTTTATTTTACAAGAAAATTCTTTTTTTGTCAACAGTAAATTGGGTTTTTTGAGGGTTTTATTTTAGCATGACGGAGTTTTTTGGGATAGTTAGTCGGCTTTCAATGTCCAGTCGGTGGGAACTTTGAATCCGGCTTGAGTGCCTGCCGTGGTGGTGGTTAGTTTTAAGGTGGAATTTGAAATTTCGAAGGTGAAATATGTGGTGTCCATGTTTTTTATTTCCCCGAAATTTCCCGATTGAAGGATGTAATAGTCGTGAAATATGTATGTGGAACGACTTTCCGCGGTTTGGGAGAGGGAAACACGATTGCTGGCGAGAAAAGAGAGGCGATATTCGATGTTGGATGTTGCATCAACGGCTATGTAGACAGTTAGTTCTTCAAGTACCGATTGGTTCACATATTCACCTCGGGAAAAATCCACGCAGGCGACTAAAAGAGTTGTTGAAAAAAGAAGATAAATCAATCTTTTCATAAAAGCCTCAAAACCTATAACCAATTTTTATCGTCCCTCCCAAAAGCCACCGAGGTTCTTGGGCGAAAAAATCAAATTCGGTGTTTTCCGAAATTAAGGTGCGTTTCAAAGTATTTTCGGCAATTTGGGGCATGGCTTTGACACCCACGGAACAAATTATGTGTTCAAAGGCAAATTGGTAGCCCAATTCCATGGAAAGACGCATGGAAACACCGGCAGTTTTGAAATTTCCGCTCTTCCGATCGGTTACGACATGTGTGAAAGCATCTGCCCTTTCTTCCGTAATGATGAATGGGAAGTTCCCCAAGGAAAAGTCGAAACCGGGTCCTATGGCAAAAAAGAAGCCGGCAAAGGATATTCGTACAGGAATTGTTAAGTTTAATGTATGGTATGAATATTCGGCGGAATAATAGGTTCCGTCATTTAGGACAAATAGGTCGCCTTTCTTCAATGTTTTCATTGTCCATGTAAATTCCGGATGGCAGGAAACGGCAAATTGTCCCGCAGGTCTTTTAAAAAAATCCACGGTGTATTCCGCCAAAAAGAAGATTCCAATGTGTGGATTAAACTTATTGGAAAAAAAACTTTTTCCGCGAACATCGGGCGATACACCGGCGTTATTGAAAAAGTCATCAGACAGGACCTCATTGTCGATTGTAGCCAGGAGATCGGCCACAATTCCCAAAGCGAAATTCACGGGGAATTTTTTTTCTTCGGCGGTTTTTCCGGTCTCTTGGGAAACTTGGTTTTGGAGCTTTTTCTTGTTCATTGCTTGGTGTTGAAGCATTTCCAACAGAACTTCGTCGTATAGGTCAACACTGTCGCGATAATTTTCTTTCATCAAAGGTTCGAGCCAGTAAATTGCCTCGGAAAAGTTTCCCTCTTTCTTGTACATATTGGCAAGAATGTATTGAGCCTGTTTGTCACCGGATTTTGCAAAGGGCAGAATGTCACCGGTCGTCAAGAAAATACCTTTGGATTTTTCCGTGAAAATGAGAGTGACATCATTGGCGGAGAAATTTTTCCTGTTGATTACATTGTTTCCGGAATTCAGCACTTGGCAAGAAATGGGAGAGACCAAATATCTTATGGAATAAAAATGTTCGGACTGTGCTTTGTACGTTGCGGTGGCCTTCAAGTCAGGTTGTGAATCGGGCTTGAAAGAGCCTTCATTCAGAAAGGCAATTTTGTCGCCTATTTGGAAAGCCACCAAGTAGTTCCAAGAACCGTCTTCGTTTTTGGCAGTATCCAAATGCAAAAGGTCTCCACCGCTTTCTGCTCTAAAAGTTTTTCCCTCCAATTCCTTTATGCGGCCGGTGATTTTATTTCGCAGGGCTTGGTTTTCCGGTGAGTTTGTTCTTTCCGCCGGCGAATCTTCGGAAAGGCTTTCGGCTTGGACATCTGTGGCAGCCCGCATTGCGACGATGTAATCTTTTTTTTCCTCTTCGATTTTTTGTATGGTTCCGAAGGGGTCTTCCGTGGTGTTTCCCGATGATGTATCTTTCAGTGTGTTCAGCATTTTAAGACGGAGGGAAATTGTTTCGTAGGACAGTTTCGGTTTGTGTTTGTAAGTTCCGCCAAGGCTTTTTACGGCATTTACCAAGGGGATGTAGCGAACGTAGCAGTCCATTTGTTGTTCCGTGATTTCCATCTGTTCGGCAATGGTTTTGCCGTTTATGTTGTTTTTCCCATCATCGATGGTGGCGACGAAGTTGTCCAAAACCTCAATGTAGTGATCAATGTCAGTGGAAAAAATTCGGTAAATCGCCTGAATGGTATCATCGGACAGTGTATTGATTAAGGGGGCACGTTCCAAAGCCTCATTTCCTTTGGTTTTCACCATTTCGGCGAATATTTTTTCATGGGGAAGGTCCCGGGCAATTCGCATTGCAAGATTTTTTTTTGCTTCCAGGATGGCTTCCTCTTCGGTGGCTCCGGTGCCTGATGCTTGAATTTCCAGCACCTGGGCGAAGGAAAATCCCCAAAGTAAAATCCAGAACGAGGCTAATATACGCTTTTTTGACGGGAACAAAAAATACATCACTCAATTATAATATAAAACTATGTTTTTGTCAAGGTGAGGTACAATCACCCCATATTAAAAAAAATCACAAATTAAAAAAAAATTCAATATTTATTGAAAAAAATACTTGATTTTTTTTAGTATTTTTAGTATACTATTTTTATGGAGAACTTAAACGAAGAAGCAAAAACGGAATGTGTCGAGGAGGAAACACAGCCTCAAAGTGACATTCCTTCAACAGAAGCTGTCGGTGAAAAAACCGAGACGCAAAAGTTGGCGGACGCGGAAGCAAAAATTGCCGAACTGACCGACTCCCTTTTGCGAAAAACGGCGGATTTCGATAATTATCGCAAAAGAATGATTAAAGAAAAGCAAGACGCCTTCGATTATGCAAACACGATAATCTTGCAGGATTTAATCCAAGTTTTGGACGATTTGATCGGTGTATCGCTTCGTCTGAAAATGCCACCGATGTTAAGTCGGTTTTGGACGGAGTGAAGATGGTTGCAGGCCAGTTGTACGGCTTACTGGAAAGCAAGCACCACTTGGCGGTGTACGGAGAAAAGGGTGATGCCTTCGATCCGAATTTGCATGAGGCAATCGGAAAGCAATCATCGGGCAATGCCACAGAGCCTGTTTGCTCGGAAGTATATCTAAAAGGATATAAACTACACAGTCGCGTAATTCGCGCTGCAAAAGTGATGGTTGATATGCCTGAAACTAAAACAAATGGAGAGAACGGCGAGGCTAAATCCGCCGAATAAATTATAAAATTACGCGGTTGTCGAAAAGATGACAACCCTTTGGAGGGAAAAATGGGAAAAATTATAGGAATTGACTTAGGAACAACAAACTCTTGCGTCGCTGTTATGGAAAACGGCGAACCGGTGGTTATCCAGAATGCAGAGGGCGGAAGAACGACACCGTCCATTGTGGGATTTACAAACAAAGATGAACGCATTGTGGGAACTCCCGCAAAAAATCAGATGGTAACCAATCCGGAGAAAACCGTATATTCCATAAAACGCTTTATCGGTCATCGGTACGGAGAACTTTCCGGTGAGGCAAAATTGGTGCCCTACAAGGTCGTTCCCCACGGTAGCGAAGACGTCCGTATTGATATTGACGGAAAACTTTATTCTGCCCAGGAAATCAGCGCATTCATTCTTCAAAAAATGAAAAAAACCGCCGAGGATTATTTGGGAGAAACCGTTTCCGAGGCCGTAATTACCGTCCCTGCCTATTTCAACGATGCCCAACGACAGGCTACAAAGGATGCGGGAAAAATCGCCGGTCTTGACGTCAAACGAATTATCAATGAGCCCACCGCGGCATCTTTGGCTTACGGCTTCAAGCAGGAAAGCGAAAAGGAAAAACTCATTGCCGTTTACGATTTAGGTGGCGGTACCTTCGATATTTCCATTTTGGAATTGGGCGACGGCGTTTTCGAGGTGAAATCCACCAACGGCGACACTCACTTGGGCGGCGATGATTTTGACCGACGAATAATTAATTGGCTCATCGATTCTTTTAAAGGAGATACGGGAATCGATCTTTCCAAGGACAACATGGCCTTGCAGCGACTTCGCGAGGCTGCGGAAAAGGCCAAAATCGAGCTTTCCAATGTTTCATCCACGGATATAAACCTTCCTTTTATCACCGCCGATGCTTCCGGTCCCAAGCACTTGCAAAAGTCCTTGACGCGAGCCGAATTTGAGCGAATGACGGAAGATTTGGCCGAACGCACAAAAGAGCCTTGCCGAAAGGCCTTGAGCGATGCCGGAATCACCGTGGATAAAATCGACGAGGTTTTGTTGGTGGGCGGTTCCACACGAATGCCGAAAATCCAGCAGATTGTGAAGGAGCTCTTTGGAAAAGAAGGCTCCAAGGGTGTAAACCCCGATGAAGCCGTGGCCATTGGTGCCGCAATTCAGGGCGGAATCCTTGGTGGTGACGTAAAGGACGTTCTTCTTTTGGATGTTACGCCCCTTTCCTTGGGAATTGAAACCATGGGCGAGGTTTTCACTCGGTTAATTCCTCGAAACACAACGATTCCCACTCGCAAGAGCCAGGTTTTCTCCACTGCGGCTGACGGACAAACTGCGGTTTCCATCCACGTTTTGCAGGGTGAACGGGAAATGGCAAACCAAAACCGCACCTTGGGCAAATTCGACTTGGTGGGAATTCCCGCAGCACCTCGAGGCGTTCCTCAAATTGAAGTTACCTTCGATATTGATGCCAACGGTATCGTTCATGTGTCCGCCAAAGATTTGGGAACCGGAAAGGAACAATCCATTCGAATTGAATCTTCCAGCGGATTGAGCGAATCCGAAATTGACCGAATGGTGAAAGAGGCCGAAGCCAATGCGGAATCCGACAAAAAGGAACGGGAACGTGTTGACGCACGCAACGATGCGGACTCCCTGATTTATTCCACCGAAAAGAGCATGAAGGAATTGGGTGACAAGATTCAGCCTGCTGCGAAAAGCGAAATTGAAGCAGCCGTTGCCGAACTGAAAAAGGCTTTGGAAAGCGACGATGTTGCGACAATCAAGGACAAAACACAGAAATTGCAACAGGTTTCCTATAAAATAATGGAAGAAATCTACAAGCAGAATCCCCAAGGAGCGGCAGGAAATGCTCAACCGGATGGGGCAGGTGCTCAACCCGGCAACGACGGAAAGTCTTCTCCCGACAACGGTGCCGACGATGCCGAATACGAAGTCGTGGACGAGCAGAAGTAGTTTTTCATAAGGGGCGGGGGATGAGTTCCGCCCCTTTTTTTATAATTTTCTCAATAAAAGGCAAGTTTTTTTATTCTTCCTATTGCCAATAATTTATTTTTTTTGTATAATTTGTTAGGAGTAAATTGTGGCAAAGCGCGATTATTATGAGGTTTTGGGAGTTCCCAAGACGGCTACAAAAGATGAAATAAAAAAAGGTTATCGAAAATTGGCTGTGAAATATCATCCCGATAAAAATCAGGGTGATAAAGAGGCCGAAGAAAAATTCAAAGAGGCCACCGAGGCTTACGAGGTTTTGGCCGACGACGATAAACGTAAAATTTACGATCAATACGGTCACGCCGGCTTGGAAGGAATGGGTGGAGGCGGAGGATATTCCCACGCCTATACGGATTTTCAAGATATTTTCCAAGGTTTCGATTTGGATTCCCTTTTCGGGAATTTTTTCGGTGGCGGATTTGGCGGATTTTCATCTCGATCGCATTCTCGCGGCCCGTCCCGTGGAACGAGTCTTCGTTACGATTTGACCCTTTCTTTCAAGGATGCGGTTTTCGGAAAAAAGGTTGAAATTCAGTATTCTCACCAAGCGAAATGCAGTAAATGTAACGGAACCGGTGGCGAAGCCGGTGCTTCCAAGAAAACCTGCGGTACCTGTGGTGGAGCGGGACAAATCCGTCGAAATACCGGATTTTTTTCCGTGGCTCAAACCTGTCCCACCTGTCACGGCGAAGGCCAGGTTATAGACAAGCCCTGTACGGCCTGTGGCGGAAGCGGCTTGGAAAAGGTGAAGCAGACGGTACAGGTTACAATCCCTGCCGGTGTGGATAACGGTTCGAGGCTGACTCTGTCGGGGCAGGGAAATGTTGGCAAAAACGGCGGTCCTGCCGGCGACTTGTATATTTTCATCAGTGTTGATGACGATCCCAATTTTGAACGACATGGTAGCGACATTTATTGTGCCATACCAATTTCACCCATTCAGGCAATTTTAGGTTCGGAAATAACGGTGGAAACCGTGGAAGGGAAAAAAATCAAGGTCAAAGTCCCGGCGGGAATACAAAGCGGAAAACTTTTGCGTGTGAAGAAAGAGGGTGTTCCGTCAGGTTCCTTCGGATCCAAAGGAGACTTTTTCATAAAGCTCATTGTGCGAACTCCCCAAAGCATTTCCCCCGAAGCCCGAGAACTTTACGGAAAAATTTTGAAAATCGAAGGTGAAAACACTTCTCCGGAACCTTTAAATCGTGGGGAGTTGCTGTAATGTTCGTTACTTGTTTGGATTTGGAAGGGGTTTTAATCCCGGAAATATGGATCGCCTTTGCGGAAAAAACGAAAATTCCCGAACTGAAACTTACAACCAGGGATGTGGCCGATTATGACCAACTCATGGCCCATCGTCTGAAAATCCTGGACGAAGCCGGTTTTCTTCTCAAAGACGTAATTGCGGTAATTGATGAAATCCAACCCTTGGAAGGTGCCCGAAAATTCGCCGACGAGTTGCGAAAACTTTGTCCCTTAATCATACTTTCCGATACATTCACCCAATTCGCGGCACCTCTTATGGAAAAACTGAATTTTCCCACAATTTTCTGCAACGAACTGGTGGTTTCACCGGAAGGAAAAATCACCGGGTACAAAATTCGACAAAATAACGGAAAGTTTCACGCCGTAAAGGCCTTTCAGTCCTTGGGCTACGATGTTATCGCAGCCGGTGATTCCCACAACGATTTAGCAATGATTGGTTGTGCGCAACACGGTTTTTTGTTCCGTCCGCCACAAAAAATTCGGGACGAAGCCAAGGTTCCGGTGTTTACGGAATACGATGATTTCCTTGGGGAAATCAAAAAAATCGTTATTTCACGGTAATTTTGCCACCCAGTCCCCAGGAAAACCGAGTTTCGGCCTTTTCTTCATTCTCATTTTTTCTCATGGAAAATCCCATTTCGCAATAGGTGTTTACAGCCATGTTTTTTC
>JAFNZQ010000164.1 GCA_017382775.1 Spirochaetaceae bacterium | reverse complement strand
GCACATCAACACGGCCACTCAACCTAGAATGCCACCATGGGCAACTATTCGAATTTTTCGAATAGTTCGTTTTACACACCACCCACCGCCAACGAGGGCGGCATCAAAACGGCCACTCAACCTAGAATGCCACCATGGGCAACTATTGGAATTTTTCGAATAGTTCAATTCACTCCAACGAGATCGCAAAATAAAAAATTTGTTTGACAAGTGGAAAAATTCGTGGTAAAATATTACTAATGGAGGAAACTATGGGAACACCACACAATGCTGCCGAAAAAGGCCAAATCGCAGAAACAATCTTGCTGCCGGGAGATCCCTTGCGAGCCAAATATGTGGCAGAAAATTTTTTAACGGATGTAGTCTGTTACAATGAAGTTCGAGGAATGCTGGGATTTACCGGAACATACAAAGGTAAACGCGTTTCAGTTCAAGGAACGGGAATGGGGCAGCCGTCCATTTCCATTTATGTAAACGAACTTTTCGAAGTTTACGGAGTGCAACGAGCTATCCGAATCGGAACCATCGGAGCAATTTCGGAAAGTGTAAAAGTTCGAGATGTAATTTTAGCCATCGGCGCTTGCACCGACTCCGGAATTAACTTGCACCTCTTCAACGGAATGAGTTACGCACCCACAGCGGATTTTGAACTTCTCTGCACCGCAGTGGAAGCCTGCAAGAAGAAAAACGCCCGTTACCAAGTCGGCAACGTCACTTCCTCGGATTTATTCTATAATGACGATCCCATTTGGAAAATTTGGGCAAAATACGGCGTTCTCGGCCTTGAGATGGAATCTGCCGCCTTGTACACCTTGGCAGCCAAATTCCGCCGAAAAGCCTTGGGAATCTTCACCGTAAGTGACAGCCTTTGCACCGGCGAAGCAATTTCCGCATCAGAACGACAAACATCATTGAACGAAATGATTGAAATCGGACTGGAAACGGCCATCTCTTAATAAAAAAAAGGCGACACTTAAACAGTGTCGCTTTCACAAATCGCCCTATCTCATCCGTGCCTCTTGCGGTCCCTACGGGAGTTGAACCCGTCTTTCGACCTTGAGAGGGTCACGTCCTAGCCGATAGACGAAGGGACCGATTTTCCCCAGGGAGGATTCGAACCCCCACAAGCAGAACCAGAATCTGCGGTGCTACCGTTACACAACCGGGGAATGTGTAGTCTAGTGTACACCATAACGGTTTTTTTGTCAAGAGATTTTCCGCAAAAAACGTTTTTTTTTACTAATTTTTTGATTTTTTTATCAACAAAAAAGGCTACCGAAGATGCCACCTAAAAGAACCAACAAAATGGGATGAATTTTTGTCTTGAAAACCAACACAAGGGCAATTACGAAAAAGATAATTTGGGGAAAACGTATAGCTTGAAGGAGATTCCCTTGGAGTAAATCGGGGAAACTCATAACGGAAATTCCGTAAACGTTTATCAGGGCCACCAAAATCATTCCGGTTACACCAGCTTTAAGACCGAAAAAAATTTTTTGCACAATGGGGGACTTAAAATACGGCATAAAAAATTTAGCGATGAGAATTATCACTATGAGGGACGGCATGACTTCACCCAAAGTGGCCACGATGGCACCGGGAATTCCGTGAAGCCTGTATCCCACAAAGGTGGCTACGTTAATTCCTATGGGCCCGGGTGTGGATTCGGAAATTGCCACCATGTTGTAAAAATCTTCCGGGGTGATTAAGCCTTTAGTTACCACCTGCTGTTCGATAACGGGAATTGAAACCAGGCCACCGCCGATGGAGACCAGTCCCACATAAAAAAAAGTAATGAAAAGTTGCAACTCATTCATGGGGACCATCCTTTTTGTCAACTTTTTCCCGCACGAACCGGACAACCAATCCTACCGCAGCCGAAATGATTGTAACAATCACCGTGGACACGTTGAAATAAAACAAGGCGACAAAGGCGGCCGCAAAAATAATCAAGGCGGCAACACTTTTTACAGAGCGACTAAAAAATGTGGCGAAGGCTTTTGTTATCAAGGCGGAAACAGCAACGTTGATTCCCGCTAATGCGTTCCGAACGGCCGGCACATGGCTGAATTTGGACAAGGCCGTGGCAACTATGCAAATCACAATAATGGAGGGCGTAACGATTCCCAGGGTGGAAGCAATCCCACCAAGAATGCCACCCTGTTTGTAACCGACAAATGTGGCCACATTCACGGATATAATACCGGGCGTGCTCTGTCCCACGGCATAAAAATCCATGAGTTCGTCCCGAGTTGTCCATTTTCGCACATCCACCAGTTCCTTTTCCAACATGGGCAACATCGCGTACCCACCGCCGAAAGTGAAACAGCCTACCCGGAAAAAAATCGAATACAGGGTGAAGAGGTTTTTAATCATCGAATTTTAAGGAAGATTCCCGCCAAGGCCAAGGTGACCAAAATTTGCAAAATGAAAAATTTGATTAACACCTGATTGGCAGACCAATGATATCGCTCCCGCACATGATCATGTAAGGGGAAGCGAATGTTGGAAAAAATTCGTATTTTGAAAAACCGCAACAGGAAAACCTTCAAAAGCCCCATTCCGCCGTTTAATAAAATAATGGATGAGGTTGCCAAAAGCAAAAAGGGATTTTCCGTGACCAAAATTGAAACACCGGTGAAAAATCCCAAAGCGCGACTTCCCGCATCTCCCATGAGAACCTCGCTGGGATAGGCATTGTGCCACAGATAGGCCATTAAAACGCCGGCCATGGCAAAGGCCATTGTTGCCCACCCTGCACCATCGGAAACATGGGGAACCAAAAGATAGGCGGAAATTTGGCTGTGCCCCAAAATGGCGTAGAGGATGAGACCAATGAAAATAAGCCCCCACAAAACCAAGGTGGCGGAAAGGCCGTCCACGCCATCGGAACAGTTGGTGGTGTTTATCATTGCCCACAAAATGATTGTGGCCAATGGTATGAATATAATCGGAGACACAACCACTTCTGTGGTAACAAAGGGAAACCAAAATGTAAGAGGCTCATTGCGGAGAAAGCAGATAGCCACAGCGGCAATGAGACAAATCACCAGGTCCAAAAGGGCCTTTCGATATTCGCCCCAACCTTTTTCGCTACGATCGTCCAAATAGCCGGTGAGCATACAAAACCATGTAAGAAGCACAATAACAATTTGCAACATATTCATGGGGATGAACACAATGCTTATGAAAACAAATATGCTTATAAAAACAAATCCGGCACCGGTGGGTTTTCCCTGGGCGTCCTTTGCGTGCTGGGTAAACTCTCGACCGCGGTCGTGGGGCAGTTTGCGGTAGCATCGGGGTAAAATCATCATTGTGGCAACAAAGCCCGTGAACAAAACCAATCCGATAATCACCGTGTAGGACATGAATAATCGTATCGGTCCAAAATGAGAAACAAGAATGGATGCAATATGATACAGCATTTATTTTCCTTTTAGGCCACAATCGGCGGCAATTAAAATTTTCGCACAAGCCAAGGCATCGCTCAACGCATTATGGTGATCCAACTCAATGCCTAAAAAGTCGCATACCACATTGAGCCTATGACAAGGCAGTATGGGACGAGGCCAATGCTTTCGAGCCGTTTGCACCGTACAAATAAAGTCAAATTTATCTTCCGCAATGGAATAATGGGACAAACAAGATTGCAACACATCACTGTCAAAGGAAGAATTATGGGCACAAAGGATATCATCACCGATAAATTCCTTCATTTTGGGCCAAACTTGGGAAAAGTCCGGTGCATCAGCCACATCCTCATCGCTAATCCCGTGAATATCGTAAAATTCGTCAATAACGTTCATCCCCGCAGGTGGCTTAATCAGAGAATAAAATTCGTCCACCACTTTGTTGTCGCGAATTTTAACCATCCCCACTGCACAGGCAGATGCATGGTCGCGACAGGCAGTTTCGAAGTCAATGGAAGTTACATTATCTATCATCAGTCTGCGTTTCCAAAAAACTCGGAAATTTCCTTTATTCGATCACGATGATTTATAATCAAATCGGCAAAGGCATCCACAACCATGGGATCAAACTGTTTACCTCGCACGATTTCTATCCTGCCCAATGCTTCTTCAAAGGAAATTTTTCGATGATACTCACGGTTGGAAGTCATGGCGTCAAAGGCATCGCCGATGGCCATAATTCGGGCTTCAATGCAAATTTCGTCACCTTTAAGACCACGGGGATAGCCGGATCCGTCGTAATTTTCGTGATGGCCTTCCACAATGGGCACAACGTCCTTCAAAATGGAAACGCCGGACAAAATGGTTCCGCCCTTTTTGGGATGAATTTTAATCTGTTCGTATTCTTCATCCGTCAAGCGAGATTTTTTCAGCAAAATTTCGTCTTTAACGGCTATTTTTCCGATATCGTGGAAGATTCCGCCAATACGCAGGTTTTCAATGGATGCGGCAGACAGTCCCATTTTTTTGCCCAACTCCACTGCGTACAGTGAAACGCGTTCGGAATGACCGTGAGTGTATCGGTCCTTGGCATCAACGGCCTCACGCAGGGCCTGAATCACTTCAAGGTAATTCTTGTTCAACTGCATGTTGATACGCATCAGCTGCTCGGACTGTTTGTCCAACATTTGATGCATCATGGCGTTATTAATGGAAACGGCGGCCTGACGGATGAATACCGTGAGCAATGTCAAAATGTCGTTGTCAATATTTTTGGATTCCAAGAATATTACGCCGAAAACACTGTTGTTAAAACCACGAAGAGGGAAGACAACTCCTTCTTCGCAGGAGGTCATGGAGCCGTTCATTCGTGCCATGGCCATGGTCTTTTTCACATCCAGAGACACCACTTCGTAAAATTCCTGCATGGAAACATTGTATTTTCCCGCGCCGCGATAAATCGTTCGGGTTTCTTCCTCGTCATCATCCGCAGCCACCACAACCTGGATAAATCCGTTGTTTTGGCGAGCAATGCTCACGAAACAGTCCAAGGTACTTTCAATCAAATCCTCGGGCAAGAGGAATGAAAACATGGAACTGGTATTGGTCAAAAACCCGTCGATGGTGGATCGCACCGCGTTGATTTTTCGTGTCAAAGAAATATTTTTCCCAATTTCGTCCACCATTGCAAGCAAGTTCCACAAATCGGAAAGGGTGTCATGGGAAATTAAAATTGGCATATCCGAAGAACTGGCAGGAGTTTCCCGCTCGCTTCTGTTGGCTATTCGAATAATTTTTGGGGCATCGCTCATGCTGGTTATGTACGCAATTAACGAATTTGCGGCAGAACTTTTCTCATCAAAAGAGATAATCACAATGTTGAAAAAAGTATCGCTGAGAATTTTCTGGGCAATCAGCCCATCGGAAGCTTCGGATACATCATATCCGTATTCATGCAAAAAAGTCGCATAATCTGTACGAAGAGAATCATCGGACACAACGAGGAGAATCTTACCCTTAGAACCGGATAAAGGTCTTCCAGAACTGATTAAATTTACATCGGAAGTTACACTACTCATACGCACCCATTATATCACAAAAACAAAAAATTTGCAAGGGGATAAAGGGGAAAAACAATGATTTTTTGTAAATATATGAGGAAAATTACGGCTATGAATTATTTTTCATAAACTTTATTGGGAATAGTGCCACAGGGATTTTGCCAAATTGTTTGCAAAGGGTGATTTTCGGGTGAAATCCGGAAGCCATTCGCTGTCGGGATTTAACTCTTGGAAAAATCCGTCTTCAATTCCCAATTCTTCCAAAAGATTTTTCAGTTTTTCCCCTTCTTCCTCCGCCACAAAACGATTTTGAAAGGCGGAAATTTCCGCAACAGGTGTGTACTGTGTCATTAGGGACAGAAGGGCTCGGCCGTTAAGGTTTTGGGCGAACCATTCCAAAACCGCTCGGGTGTCTTCGAAACGGCCGGGTAAAAACAGATGGCGAACAATCACCCCGGAAAGAATTTCTCCGTTTTCCACTCGCAGTGGGGAAGCATCCACCATGGCGGAAATTGCCCTTTTTGCAAACCGCGGATAGTTTTCCGCCTGAAACAGTTCCTTGGACATAAGGGGATTTAAGGTTTTCAAATCGGGAAGAAAAACGGAAACGTTTTCCGACAGAGCCTCCACCATTTCCACAGTTTCGTAGGCGGAAGAATTCCAGCAAACGGGAATTTGCAATCCCCGGGATTTTGCATCAGCTAAAAACCGGTTCAAAATCCGCCAAACGTGGGATCCTGTTACGATATTTATATTTTTTGCGCCTAAATTTTGTAATCCCAAACAAATTTGGACAAATTCATCTTGGGAAACATCCCGTCCCAGTCCTTGTTGGGAAATTTGGAAATTTTGGCAAAAGGAACAGCGTAGGTTACATCCGCTGACAAAAATCGTTCCGGAACCGCTGTCCTTCACCAACAAAGGTTCTTCACCGAAATGCAATCCGGCCCAAGCAAGGCGTAATTGAGAATTGTCACCACAAAATCCGCCACCACACTGACGGGGACAGTCAAGGCATTTTTTTACTTGTAATGTACTTTCCATGAACAATCAAGCCTGTATCCCATGGCCACTCCATCCTTATCATCGAAGAGATCCCCTTGGCGTATATCCAAAATCATCCATACACGCACACCGAAGTCTCCCACAGGAGTGACGAAATATCCCTCGGGACGAATTACAACTCGGCTATCCACAACGGGATTCCATCTGTTTTCGGGATATTGCCGTTCATTTCGTAATGCACCCATGGCATAGGACAGCCACAGGCCTGCGGAAATGTTGTCGTTGAAATTATAATTGAAGGGAATGGCCACGAAAATGGGAACTCCCCGTTTCATCCGCAGAAAATCTTCTTCGTAGGAAGAAATTCCGTTGGGAAAATTATAGGCGGACACGGCCAATTCCGGCGAAAAGGAAAATTTCCCAATAGAAAATGGCAGACGCAGGCCAAAATTCGTTTGGGAATTAAAGCGAAAAACCGATGTTTCCCCATCCCCTGCACCACGACTTATGTAGTTGAAAAACAACTGTGGCTGCCACATTCCCATGAACAACAATTCCGCACCGGCGTAAATCGACCAAGGATTTCGGGACGCATCAAAGGAGGTTGCACAACTCACTCCGACATGAAACAGTTGTTCCGCGGTATAGGTTGCGGCAAATCGCATTTGAAAATCCCGACCGGAAATTCCGTTGAAAAGAATAAGGTTTCGGAAAGATTGGATTGGCACATTAACGGCCACCATAAGGCCTTGAATTGGCTTTATTTCCAACAAAAGTCCCGATGTGGCATAGGTGGCCGGTGTTGACAGAAAGGGTTGGGCGCCACGGCCTCGGGTTCTTACAATGGAATCGGCGGGAACACCCACTCCGGGCACAACAGAACCATCACTAATCACCGATTTGTTCCACATTCCGCTACCGGTGGATGCGTAATAAATGTCGTCATCCCAAAGGGAAACGGGGCCGGCTTTCAAATCAAAATCCGTACCCACTCCAAAGGAAAAATATTTGCAGGGATGAATAAGCAAATTGATTTGGGACGCATTTTCCCCGGGCAAAAAGCCGGAAATTACATCGGAATATCGGGAATATTCGTGAAAATTCAGCCTTGCCCGATAGAAAAAATCGAATTTCTCACCTTTAATTCGCAAATCCGTGGTGTTTCGCAGCATATCCAGGGAATGCTCCGATTCCCTGGCAACAATGTCAAAGGGCAGTTTTCGAGAACGAATGTCCACTTCATTGGAGACGGAAAAATCCACGGAAAAGGCGGAAAAGGCCGAAAGTGCAACCGCCGCGAAAAAATATAACTTACGCATAAAGAAAATTCCCCTTAATACAGTTGAGCATAGTGATTTTTTGCGGCCTTATGCCAAACGAGCCAGTTGTTCCGTCAACAAAGGCACCAACTGCTTCTTTCGGGAAACAATATCTTTCAACTTGTAAATGCCGTCTTCCACACGAGGAATTTCCAACTGTTGCAGGAAGGCCTCTTTTCCGGCAACGAAAAGTACACTGGTTAGGCGTGTTGTGTCCGTTGCCATGAGGGAAGAGAAGAACAAGTCATTTCCTTCTTGCAGCTTCTTCAACTCCTGCAAAAATTCCGATTTGCGAGACATAATTTCATCGGTGCTTCCCACTTCAATTTGGCTGATGGAGAATTTTATGTCATCTTCCGAATATTCTTTGAGATCCTGGTGGATTACATCCTGTGCGGTTCGTCCCGAAAGATTTCCCGCGGCCTGGATTATGCTCTTGCCCAATTCTTCAATGTCCAAATTAGCAATTGTGGAAAGGTATTCCGCAGTTTCGATGTCGGTGGGCGTTGTTGTGGCAGACTGTAAAATCAAAGTATCGGAAAGAATTCCCGACAACAAAATGGATGCAATTTCACGGCTGATGGGAATTGTTTTTTCCCTAAACATATTTGCCACAATGGTACTGGTGGCACCCACAGGTTTGTTCACAAACATTATGGGAGACTTTGTGGTCCAAGTTCCCAATCGGTGATGATCCACCACCTCAATGATTTTATAATTTTCCACGCCCTCAATGGCCTGGGAAAACTCGTTGTGATCCACCAAAACCACTTCCACATTGGGTTCGTGGAGAAGGTCGTTTTCGCTGATTACGCCGATTACGGTATTGTTGTCGTCAACCACGGGCAAAAGTCGGTTTGGAGACTTGGCCAAAACCGGTTTAATTCTTCGCACGGTGTCGGTGGCTCGTACTGTAGCCAAAACTGTGTCGGAAAGGGAAACCACGGGCATGGACTGCAAAATAAGCATACAGGAAGAAGATGTGTTGTAGGGACTGACCATAACGGAAATTTTCTTCTTTGCGGCCTTATCCTGCAATTCCTTTGTCATAACAAATCCCAAGGAAATAACAATGGCACGAACACCTTTTTCAATACAATATTCCTGAACATCTTCCCGATCGCCGGTGATTACCACAACATTTTCCGGTGGATGCATATCCAACATTTTTTTGAAAGACTCAAAACTGGCAGATGCCACAAGAATTGTGGTTTTTGCTACCTTTTCGGGATTAAACTTCAACAAAACCTGGGCATTTAATGTCTTTACCAATAAGTCTATGCTGGTGGAAATTGCCGTCATTTTTTTGGGATTCAGCAATTTTAAAATATTGCGAGCAAAGGCATTGTAATGGAGAAGGGAGCAATATTTGCCTTCTTCATCCACCACAGGCAAAACCGTCAAATTCATTTCTTCCATTTTGCTGACGGCTTCCCACAAAGAGGCATCTTTGCCGATTACGGCACGATATGGTTTCATGTAGTAGGCCACTTTGGGCACCAAATCCGGCAAAAATTCGGGGAAGGAAACACCGAAACGGTTCAAAATATATTCCGTTTGAGCATTGACTTTTCCGGCGCGAGCGGCAATGTAAAAATCATCACCTTGCTTTTTGTGAAAATCTGCCAAAGCTATTGCAGAAACGATGGAATCCGTATCGGGATTTTTATGTCCTATAACATAAATTTTCTTCTGTAATGCTGTATTCATGCCTTATTGTACACTATTGGTGGATTTTTGTCAATAGGGAAATTTGATTTTACGGATTACTTTGTAACATTTAAAATTCCAAATTGTTATTTTCACGGAGGCGCAATAATGAAACGCATTTTAAGCCTTGCCGCGGCAGTAGTGGTGTTGACAACATCGGTGACCTTTGCCCAAAGCCCGATGCAACCGAATTTTTGCGGAAAAATGAAACGACACTCCCACAATGAAAAAATTATGGGAAGCGTAAAATCCGTTGATAAGGACAACTCATCCTTCATTGTCGTTAATAGCGACTCTGTGGACATTAAAGTTGTCATAAACCCCAAAACCCGAATTATCCAACTTCCAAAGGAACGTCCGCAAATTGGCGACAGGCCCCGGCGGGATCGTTCCCAAGAAGGCGACAGGCCGCAGCGGGATCGTTCCCAAGAGGGAGACAGACCCCGGCGGGATCGTTCCCATTGGGGGATGAATATGGTTGAACGCCCCACACCGCCGCCACAACTTTCCTTGGAGGACATTTCCGTGGGCGACTGGGTTCAGGTGTCGGTATATGAAAGCGACACGGTGGCCAAGGATGCCATTCACGTTCAGGTGTTCAAAAAGAATTAACAGAATTGAGCCGTTGCCGAAAGGGAGTCTATCTCTTTTTCAGCAACGAAATGGCAAAGAGGGTGCCACACACAACAACGGTGGCGTCCGCCACATTGAAAGTGGGCCATCGTTCCAACCCGAAAAGTCCGTAAAATTTTACGTCAATAAAATCCACAACACCATCCGGACGAAAAAACCTGTCAATGAGATTGCCAAAACCTCCACCTACGATGCCGGCCAAATTCCAGCCTTGGAAGGGAGTAAACTCATTGGATTTGAAATAATAAATTAAAATCACCACCAGGGCGATGAGGGGCAAAATCTTGAAAACGGCACTACGAATATGGTCGGGGAATCCGTCACCTAAACTAAATGCAATTCCCAGGTTGCGAACGTGGACAATCCGCAAAAAATCGCCGAAAAAGCTTTTTCCCACAGTCCACATGGGTATTTTCGCCACAATTAAAATTTTAGTAATTTGATCGAGGATTATCACTCCCAGGGGTAAAGTCAAACTCAGCAATTTTTGCTTTTTGGTCATAAGGCCTCCTACAAGCCGGTGGGCATGTGGATAAATTCCACATCAATGTTCAAATCTTTCTTCACTTGCTCCATCACCGCACGAACTCCCCAAATTTCGCTGGCATAATGTCCCAAGGCCAAGACGGAAATTTCATTTTCGGCGGCAAAATGGTACATTTGGTGATTTATCTCTCCGGTGATATAAATATCGGCGCCGGCTTTTACTGCATCTTCAATTTCGTGGGATGCGCCACCGGAAACGATACAGGCCTTTTGGGGAATTTTCTTACCGAAAGGTAAAATCCCCAAAGGTTCCACATCCAATTTTTTGCAAAGGTCTTCCACAGTATCACCGGCAACCAAATCGCCTTGAAAACCGATGTAATCTCCGGCATATTCGCAAAAAGGTTGCCGGTTTTGTAAATTCAACTTTTGGGCCAAAGCTCCGTTGTTTCCCAAAGTGGGATGAGCATCCAAGGGCAAGTGACAGGCGAAAAGCACCATATCGGCGGAAATAAGGTCTCTAATTCGTTTGTAAAAAATACCGGTTACGGTTTGAGGTGAAGCCCAAAACAGTCCGTGATGAACAAAAAGCATATTCGCGCCCAAGGCCTTTGCCCGAGAAATGGTTTTATCGCAGGCATCGGTGGCGAAGGCAATTTTGGTGATTTCCCCACCGGAATTTTCCACCTGAATCCCGTTTTGGCTCACGTCCCGAGTCCATTTTTTTATGGACAAAAGGCTTTCGAAATATTCGTTCAAATCAAACTGGTTCATTTCATTTCTCCTATTTTGGACGCAATCAACTTGGCCTGCATCCAGCCACCGGTTTTGTCGCCTTCACTAATGTAATATTCAAAGGGATGGAACACCGCCAAATCCCCGAATCCGTCGCGATATCCGGGAATGGGATTTTCCGCAGAATTTATGCAATAATAACGGGTGTAACTTCCAAAAAATCGGGGGAAAACACCTTCCAACAAGGGAAAGGCCTCTTTTCCGGCCACGACAATGATTTTTTTCCTTTCACTGTCCTTATTCCAGGCGGATTTGAAAACTTTGCTTTCAATTTTCGGAAGAATTTGGGTTATGGCTGTCAATTCCTTACTTTTAATGGCATCCCAGTTGTTACGATTGTTTCCGGCGAAAGACTTACCCAAAAAGTTTTGCAGTCGCATATATTCGTGACGAGTCCAGCGATTGTCAAAATGGGAATCGAAAAAGGACACGGAGGGACAGAAAAAGTCCGCAGCCACAACGATTTTGCCCTGTTCTGCCAAGGCCTCAATGGTGGCCATGCAGTCGTCAACGGAGGTGAATGTTTCGGGAATGTACAGGCAAATTTCATCGGTATCCTTTTTCGTCGGATAAATAATGTGAAAAACAGCATTGGGCATGGAGCGAAAATCCACCCTGGGGGAAAATCCACGGGAAAAATCACCGCAAAACTGTTCCACATTTCGTTCCAGGGGAATTTGCCTGCCGTCCACCAAGGGACGTCCCGGAACTCGGAAATACCAGGTGAAAACTCCGGCCGCCAGCAATATCAGCAAGAGAAAAAAATTCATTATCAAAAAGGGAATGGAATAAAATGAGTATTGAAAATCTTCTTCCCTGGCACTTAAATAGGGAATATTTATCACAAAAATCGCAAGAGACAAGGCCGACAGCACCACGAAGGAACAATTTACGTTCAGGGAAAGAACGCCTAAAATACACACCACCATGGCAAAAGGGGAAAAAAAGGCACAGCGACGCACGCCGGATTTGAATTTAAAAAACGGTCGAATACAGGAAATGAAAAGAGACACAAAAACGACCACTTCAACAGAAAAAACTTTCGACATTGACTAATTTTATCATTAAGTGCAAAAAAGGTCAAGCCCTTGCATAAAAAATACACAAAAATCCCACTCGAAAACAATTCAAGCAGGACTTTTATGAGACAATTTTTTGCCGTAAATACTTCGAAAGGGAAATTCGAAAATTATTTTCGCAAGCCCAATTCTTTTATAAGGGCACGGTACTCGTCCAAGTTGCGATTTTTAAGGTACTTCAAAAGACGACGACGATGTCCCACAATTTTAAGAAGGCTGCGTTTTGCACAAGAATCATGTTTATAATTCTGTGTATGAAGGGTCAAATCCTTGATTCGTTCCGTACAAATTGCGATCTGAACCTTCGCATTTCCTGTGTCCTGGGCATTGGATCCGAATTTTGTACAAAGTGCCACAGTTCTTTCTTTAGCTAATGCCATTTTTGCTCCTCTCTAAACTTTCCAAGCATTTTGTTCGCCAAAGCGACATGATTTTTTTTCAGCAAATCACGGATTACACTGGAACGGCAAGGTAGACCGTCCAAGGTAAATTCCGGTAAAAATTCGCACAAAAAATTATTTTTTTGCGCAAAATCCGCAATTTCGGTCATTCCGAAATCTCGATTTTTTCCGCATCGAAAATCTTCGCCTACGACTAAAAACGCAAGGTTGCATTTTTTTTTCAGTTCCGAAAAAAAATCTGCTCCTTTCATTATACCGATTTTTTCAAAATTGTCAATAGGAATAATGAAATCCAGCGAAATTTTTTCGAAAAATTCCATTTTTTTTTCAAAAGTTGTGATTTTTTCCCCATTTTTTTGAGGTAAATTACGAAAAGTCAAAACTCCCACAGGAATTTCCGGATTTTTTTCCCGATAATCCAATAGTTTTTGGAAAATCATTTGGTGCCCCAAATGCACACCGTCGAAAAGGCCCACGGAAAGGCCACAGCCTCGGGAAAAATATTCTTCGCAATTCGGCAACGCATCCCAATTAAAAATTTTCACCGGTTCCCCTCCGGAATTACGAAACGGTAAACCACTTTTTTCCCGTCACGATGGATTTTACCCACAAAGTTTTCGCCGCAAAAAACGTTGAAATCTCCGTCGCAGCCTTCATTGAAAGCAAAGTCGGCAGGTTTAAGTTTTTTTCCGCAGAGAAAGTCGGACAGACGGCTTTCATGGAGAAAGGCGTTTTTGGCACCACATTTTTCCGAAATTTCCGGAGTGAAAACCATGAGGCAATCGGGAATTTCGGCAAGATTAATGGTTTGTTCCACCTTGTCGGCCAAGGCGTTTTCGATGGAAAAGGGTGGCAAAAGGTTTGCGCCACAGGCATTTTCCAAGGCAAAAGGACCGATTTTCGTACGGCGGAGTGCCTTTAAATGTCCGGCAGATCCGCATTTTTCCGCCAAATCCCGCGCCAAGGACCGAATGTAGGTTCCCTTTGAGCAAGAGACCTTCACATGGGCAAAATTTTCGTAAAAATCCTTCATTTCAAATGAGTAAATTTTCACCTTCCGGGACTTCATTTCCGGCATTTTCCCCGATCGAGCCAAATCGGAAGCCCGTTTTCCATCCACATGAATCGCCGAATATTGAGGCGGAACTTGATTTATCTCACCCACAAAACGAGACATTGCCTGTAACACGACCTCTTTCGTGGGTGATGGTACGGTTTTTACGATTTGTCCTTGAGGATCGAGGGTGTCGGTTTCCGTTCCGAATTGGATAACAGCCTCGTATTCTTTATCGAAAAGGGTAAAATCTTCGATTATTTTTGTACAGGAACCTACGGCCACAACCAACAGCCCTTCCGCAAACAGGTCCAAGGTGCCGCTGTGACCCACCTTTTTTGTATCCAAGGCCCTTTTCACCTGATTTAGGGAGCGAAAACTGGTGGAACCTGCAGTTTTGGCCAGGAGGAGAATCCCGGATTTTGTCATTGGTCCCCCGGCTCATCCATGTCGCGCACCAAACTTTCCAGTCTTTTCACCATGTCTTCGCCACGAGCAAGACTGTCGTCAAAAACAAAGGTGAGTTTGGGAAATTGGCGCACTTTAAGTTTTTTGCTCAATGTGGTTTGGATAAAGCCGGCAGCGCTATTAAGACCGTCCACTCCTTTTTTCGTGGAACCGTCTTGCATCATCCCGGAAACATAAATTTTCGCCCAGGACATATCGGGGGAAAGTTCAATGCGATTTAGGCACAACAGTGAAGAAACACGGGGATCTTTCACCTTTCCCATCATTATCATTGTTGCGACTTCAGTTCTGATTTGCTCCGATAATTTATGATAGTGAAAGGCGCCCATTTTATTCTTTACTTTCTTCCGGCTTCTTAACGGTGTCGCTCAATTTTCGTGCCACTTCAACCTGTTCGTAAACTTCGAACTGATCACCTTCTTTCAAATCCTGCCAATTTTCCACGCCGATACCGCATTCGTATCCGGATGCCACCTCTTTGGCATCATCTTTCTCCCGTTTAAGGGATGCAATCTTTCCGGAATAAATGACGATTCCATCACGGATAACATTAACGAAGGCCGATCGCTTGACGTTTCCTTCAAGAACATAACAACCGGCGATAATTCCCACCTTGGGAACTTTGAAGGTTCGTCGAACTTCCACCATACCGATGGTTTCTTCTTTAACATCGGGCTTGAGCATTCCTTCCATAGCCAAAGAAATTTCCTCAATGGCCTTGTAAATAACGTTGTATTTTCGAATGTCAACCCTTTCCTGCTCTGCCAACATTTTGGCCTTGGGGGTGGGACGAACGTTAAATCCGATGATTATGGCGTTGGAATCCGCTGCGGCCAACATAACGTCACTTTCGTTAATTGCACCGGCAGAAGAATGGATTACGTTAAGGCGAATTTCCGGAGTGGAAAGTTTTTCCAAGGAAGTTTTAAGGGTTTCCGCAGAACCTTGAACGTCCGCCTTGATGACCACTTTAAGTTCAAGAATTTCGCCCTCGGAAATGGTTGAAAACAGGTTGTCCAGAGTGATTTTCTTAACACTTTTGGAATCTTCAAAGCGTTTGAGTTCCTGGCGTTTAACCGAAATGGCTCTGGCTTCCTTTTCCGTTTGAGTAACCTGGAAAGGATCGCCGGCGTTGGGCATGGCCTCAAAACCGATGATTTCCACAGGCATTGCCGGAGTGGCTTCGGTAATTTTCTTACCCCAATCATTGTAGATTGCCCTAACGCGACCGGAGCAAATTCCGCCCACATAGGGATCTCCCAATTTGAGGCGACCTCTTTCTATAATAACCGTGGCCACAATACCGCGACCGTGGTCAATACGACTTTCAATAACACGTCCTTCCGCACGACAGTTTTGATTGGCTCGAAGTTCCAAAACCTCGGCTTGCAACAAAATGGCATCCAACAGGTCGTCCAAACCTTCCCGCTTCAAGGCACTGATATGAACGTACTGGGTTTGTCCGCCCCACTCTTCCGGAACCAGGCCCAAATCGGAAAGCTGGGTTTTAACACGGTCCGGATTGGCTTCCGGCTTGTCAACCTTGTTCACAGCCACAATAATAGGAACATCCGCGTCCTTAGCATGATTGATGGCTTCCACGGTTTGGGGCATAACGCCGTCGTCGGCAGCCACAACCAAAACAACAATGTCCGTAACCTTTGCGCCACGGGCACGCATCATGGTAAAGGCTTCGTGACCGGGAGTGTCCAAAAAGGTGATTGCACCCTTATCGGTTTGAACCATGTATGCACCAATGTGCTGTGTAATTCCGCCGAACTCGGTGGCAACCACGTTGGTACTGCGAATTGCATCCAAGGTTTTCGTCTTTCCGTGATCCACGTGACCCATAATGGTAACAACGGGAGGTCGCGGTCTTATATCTTCGTCGTTGCCCGCATCGCTGGCAATTACGGTTTCGTCATACAAACTGACGATTTTAACGGCGCAATCAAATTCGTCAGCCACAATGGTTGCTGTTTCCGCATCTATGGACTGGGTGATACTGACCATCATTCCCATGGACATCAATTTGGAAATAATTTCCGAGGCCTTCAAGTTCATCTTTTTGGCCAAATCGGATACGGAAACGGTTTCCATAATTTCGATTTCTTTGGGAACAGGATTTGACTGAACCACGGTTTTCTTCTTTTGTACAAGGAATTTATCGAAATCTTCCTGGTGTTCCTTGTCTTTGCGAGAATATGCCGGTTTTTTGGCTGTGAAAACCTTTCGTTTATTGGCCTTTTTGCCGTCATCCACGGGAACGTCACTTGCAGGTGCAAAGGGACGATTCATACCCGGACGCGGACCAAAGGGTCGGGATCCGCCTTCCTTTTGTGGGCCATCACGACGAGATCCGAATCGTCCTCCCTCGAAACCGTCTTGTCGGTTTCCGCGATTCTGGAAACTCGCTCGTGCTTGGGCGCCGGAAAACCCTCCCTGCTGATTTCCGTCTCTGCGACCGTCTTTGCGGGCAAATCCGGATTTTCCCGATGGTTTTGCTGCCAGATTTCCTTGGCGACTGTTGGGTCGTTTCTGAAAAAGATCCAGGGCAATGTGACGGCGTTTTCCCTCTGTTTGCACCGTGGATGATTCTTCCCCACCTGTCCCGGTATTTTGTTTTACCGGCTCGGCACCGGTCTCTGTTTGCTGAGAAGATTTTTGTTCCGGCGGAACCTTTTCCGGCTGTACGGGAGCCTCGGCGACCACAGGGCTTGTGGCAACATCGGGCTTCGGTGTCGGTTCCGCTCGTTTTACGGGAACCTTTACGGCTCGTGCAGTATCGGAATCGGCTTTTGCACCTTCGGCAGGCCGCTTCATCGCAACTTTAACGTCCTTTTGCGTATCGCCTTCCGCCTTGGGAAAATCCGCACGTTTCGCCTTAATAACCACCCGCCGCGGAGTAGCCGCGTCGCCGGATTTTTCCACCTTGGGCTCCGGCGAGGAAGCGACCTTTTCGCGTTTGTGGAGAACAATTTTCTGTTTTTCTTTCAACTCTTCTTCTGCCATTATATTCCTTTTAATATGGGAGGATCAACTTACCTTTTATTCTTCATCCTCGAACTCGAAACTCAATCCTATTCCGCACTTGGGACATTTTGTCATGTTAATGGTGATGGGAGCACCACATTCGGGACACTCGTAAACTTCTTCGTCTTCACCAATAACGGGCTCTTCATCAGTTTCAACTTCGGGCTGAGAAACCGGTGGCGTTTCCGGTTCTTCTTCTTCGGACAATGAATCGATGAGAGCATCCAAGGCAACCAACATTTCTTCTGTAACACCTTCAATGGGAGACGGATTTTCCGAAGAACGATATGCGAAATATTCTTCGATTTCCTTTATTCCCGCGGCATTGAGTGCCTCAATTACCTTTTCGTCGGCGTTGGTCAATTCATCCAGCATGGTAATTTCATCGTATTCGTCGTTGAAAATGGAAACTGCATCCCGTCGTGCTGCGGCGGTAAGTTCTTCTATTTCATCGGACTGACTTTCGGATTTAACATCGATAATCCAGTCGGCAAGGCGATTGGCCAAGCGAACGTTTTGTCCTTGCTTACCGATTGCCAAAGCCAACTGATCGTCGTAAACCACAGCCAAGGCCTGACGTTTTTCTTCATCCAAAATAATCACATTGCTAACTTCAGCGGGAGAAAGCACATTCCGAATAAACACACGAGGATCGGGATCGTAACGGAGAACGTCGATTTTTTCACCTTCCAACTCACGAATTACGTTTTGGATACGAACACCGCGCATTCCCACGCAGGCTCCCACCGGATCGATATCTTCCTTGGTGGAATAAACGGCAACCTTGGTGCGATAACCGGCCTCGCGAACAATTTTGTGAATACGAATTGTCTGGTCGTAAATTTCCGGAACTTCCAACTCCAAAATCCGCTGAACAAACTCGGCAGAGGAACGGGTCAAGACCACTTGAAGTCCCGTGGGCGTTTTGCGAACATCTTCAATAAGGGCCTTAATGCGGTCGCCGCGTTTGTAAACTTCACGGGGTGACTGGAATTTTGCGGGGAAATAACCTTCCACCCGGCCTAAATCCATATAAATGGCACCTTTGTATTCTCGCTGATAATAACCGATGATAATTTCACCGACTTTTTCTTTATATTCAAGATAAAGGGCATCTTTTTGGATGTCATGAAGAGTTTGCTGGGAATTTCGGCGACCGGCTTGAACCGCGGAACGGTTGAAATCATTTTTGGGATCAATCAAAATGTCGATTTCGTCACCTTCTTCGCAGCCTTCCGCCAAGGAATTTGCTTCTTCGATGGAAATTTCCAAAACCGGATCCATCACTTCCGAAACAATTTTCTTTCGGGAGTAAAGCAAAACGTCGGACATGTCATCGGCAAATGTGACAAAGGCATTTTCGTCGGTTCCGAACTTTCGTTTATACGCAGACAAAAGGGCTTCCTTTATTGACTGCAAAACCTGTTCTTCGGAAATTCCTTGGGATTCGCTGGTTTGACGAATCAATTCTGACAATTTTTCGGTCTCATTCTTTTTCTTTGCCATTTTTCCTCCAAATCAACTCGTGAGCTTTGCCTTTGCGATGCCTTCGAGCAAAAAACTTTGTTTTGTACCGTCTATTTCCATTTCAAGGTTTGTTTCGTCACATGAAATGATTTTTCCGTAAATCCAATCGGAACATTGGGAATACCAAATACGCGCCTTTCGTCCAATGAAGAGAGAAAACTCTCCGCCATGTCGAATTTGCCGTTCTGAACCCGGAGTGGACACCTCGAGATAAATATCGGAATTGGGTAAAATCACTTCGAGGCGTTGAAGTAAGATTTGATGAACTTTCCCGCAATCATCGGTACCAAGAGGGACGAGAAAATTATCGTCACCAACCGGCCGCGTTATAACCACCGAAAAACGGCTTTGAGTTTTCAAACGGCTGCATTTGACCTCAACAACGGTATATCCCAATGACGATGCCACAGACTGACAATCGCTGTAAAAATCAATTTCGTCCAACCTTTGAAAATCCATAAAACTCCAAGACCCATGATACAAAAAAAGGAGTCGCCAAACGACCCCTCCAACATCACACAGTTTATACCAAAAAAAAAGTTATGTCAAGGGGTTTTACAAAAAAATGCGTTTTTTTTTGACTTATATTGAATAAAATCGGATAAGAAGAGCTGTCTTTTTGATTTTTAAAACAGGGGAAGACTGCCGAAAACCGGCAGTCCCAAATATCAATATTCTCCGAGGCGAGTGGTTTCAACTCCGAAACGGATGGATGTTCCGTTTTTACCTTTAATAAGACGCTGGACAATCACGGCCAAATTGCTGTGGGTTTTATCGGTTAAAACGCGATAAATCTTGTATTCGGTAACGCCCTTTTCCTTTAAGCGAGTTGAGCCGATGGAACCGCGGCTTAAAACCACGTCTTCGGTGTTTCGCTGCTCTATTTCCAAATAAAAGGATGAAATCGCATCTTTGTCCACGCCTTCCGTTTTTTCTTTCAACTGAATAAGATATTTAAGCTCCGAAGGTCTATCTGTTCCTTGGAAATCGCGAACTTCGATGGGGCCTTGTTCCACAACTCCGGGAGCAAGACGATACAACGGGATGGAAGATACTTCTGTGGAAAATCCGTGGTGTTCCAACAATTCCTTATTCTGTTCGACCAAATTGGCATAAATCTTTCGTGCGGAAAGATTTACCGTCTCTTTTGAGGGCTCGATTTTTCGAATACCACCAATGACATAGTCATTGTCCTTTGCATTTACGATATAAAGTTCCGCGAAGGCCTGAAGAGTTTCATCGATAACTCCACATTGGGCGAAGGCATATTTTGCGCCATCTTCGGAAAATCCCAAATCCACGAACAGAGGAACTTCACCGGAAAAAGCATGGTGACCTATGGCAAGAATAGTAATTAAACCAAGAATTTTTTTCATAATATCCCCTTAAAGCGATTCTTATTCACCTCAATATCGGAATTTTCCAATAAAGTCTTTATAAGAATAAAACAATAAAACAAAAAATAAATTACAGATAATGGGAAAATTGGCATTTTCGCGGTCCGGAATTCAATTAATTGTTGTAAGCCTTCCATGTGGTGGTCACCAAGGTGTCCACATCGGAAAATTCCGGTTTCCAGCCGAATTTATTGCGAGCAAGTTGGGATGAAGCCACCAAACAGGCAGGATCGCCTGCTCTGCGTTCCGCAAATTGGGACGGAATTTCCTTTCCGGTAATTCGCCTTGCCGCTTCCAGCATTTCCGAAACAGTTACACCGGTTTCACTGCCTAAATTCAACAGGAGATTTTCGTCGTTTTTTGCCAAAAATTCCAGGGCCAAAACATGGGCGCGAGCCAGGTCCGTCACATGGACGTAATCGCGAATGCAGGTTCCGTCCCGAGTGTCGTAGTCGTTGCCGAAAACCTTTAATTCATCCCGTTTGCCACAGGCTACTTCCATAATAACCGGAAGCAAATTGGCAGGGTTGCGTTCCAAGCCGCGAAGAACACCTTCCGGATCGTAGCCGGCTGCGTTGAAATATCGCAGAGAAGCGTATTTCAATCCCCGCAGTTTTGCAAACCATTCCATTTGGCCTTCAATTTGCAATTTGGTAAATCCGTAGTAGTTTTCCGGATTTTTCGGATGATTTTCGTCAATGGGAAGATACCGGGGTTCGCCGAAAATTGCTGCGGAAGAGGAAAAAACCATGATTTTGCATTGATTTTTCACCGCGGCCTTTATTAAATTCAAGGTTCCGGTTATGTTGTTTGTGGCGTATTTTTCCGGTTCGTACATGGATTCTCCGGCACCCTTAAAGGCGGCCAAATGAACGAATCCGTCAAATTTTTGGGAAAAGGCCTTTTGCAAATCATCTTCGTTGAGAATATCACCTTGAATGAGGCCGTTTTCCGGAAAAAGATTTTCTTTTAAGCCGGAAGAGAAGTTATCGAACACAGTTACGCTGTGTTTTGCCGCCATCAATTCTTTTACCACATGACTGCCGATGTATCCGGCGCCACCCACAACCAAAACTTTCATTTATCACCTCCGGCAAGTGCCTTTTCGATAGCTTGAGCCAACTGATCCGGGCAACTGGTTTGTTTCCAGCCGCATCGGTTACCTTTCAGTTTGTCCGCAACTTCCTTGGCATCCATTCCTTCCACCAAAATGCCGATTCCGCTGAGATTGCCGTTGCATCCGCCTTCAAATTGAACTTTACACAATTTCCCGTCTTCAATGTCAAAAAGAATTTTTTTTGAACAGACTCCCGTAGGTTTATATTCAAACATAATCAAACTCCACTGATATTATAGTAGAAAATCGGCGAATTGTCAAGTTTTTTCCCACAAATTTATGCAAAATTACTTGTGAAATAAGGAATTTGCAACCTGTAAAAAATAATGTCGCGGATTTCTTTCACGTTTATTTAAGCGTTATAGCAACAAATTGAAGCCTATTTCTTTTTCAATTTCCAAATTTGGGCTTGCTCCGGTTAGAATTTTACGCGGATAATTATTCATC